>NZ_QORN01000015.1:0-68424 GCF_014830205.1 Limosilactobacillus walteri | reverse complement strand
AAATCGTAGTCCGGATTTTACTGTTAGAGAACCAAGAATTAATAGTTAATTCCCAGCCCCATGATTGTGTAAATTAGTCGAGTGTCACTTCACCAGCGACATCAGTATTAAAGAATTTAGTAATAGCTTTGATATCCATTCCTTGACCAAGCCCCCACATTAGCTTAGTGATGGCACTTTCAGAAGTCATGTCACGAGCGCTAATAGCTCCTTCTAATAACGCCAGCCGCCCGACTTCGTACTTCGTTAAGTCGCTCCGTTCATACAAACATTGACTGGTGGTAATGATGGGAATTCCATTCCGAATCAATTCACCAACAGCTGCGACCATGTTACGACGAATCGAAGTCATCCCACCGAGACCATAAGCTTCAATGACAATCCCGTGACAGCCGTTCTTCGCCATTGCATGTAAGAGAACGGGATCGAAGCCCGGAAAGAGTTTAACTAATGATACATGGGTATCAATCTTCGTGTTTAATTGACATTCTCCTGGTTGTGGCAAGCGGTGGTCCTTAACTGAAAAACCATCCGAGGTAACTTCAGCAACTGGCGGAACATTAACGCTTTCAAACGCATCAAAGGCAGTAGTCCTAACTTTGACGCTTCGGCAACCACGCATTACTTTACGGTTGAATGCAATATAAACTCCAGGAGCACAATTAGCGGCAGCGGTAAAGGCGAGTCGGAGGTTATCAGGGGCATCGCTGAGGAGGACGTTCATCGGCACTTGACTACCGGTTAAAACTACGGGCAGGTTGATATGCTGTAACATAAACGTAAGCATGGAGGCAGTGTATGCCATTGTATCTGTTCCATGTGAAACAACAATGCCATCATAGTCATTCCGATGTTCATAAACTGCTTCAGCGATAATTTTCCATTCTTCAGGTTGAATATTTGATGAGTCTAGTTCTAAAATGTCACGAACAGTAACATCATATTGCAGCCGGCCAAGCATTTTGATTAATTCTTCACCGGATTCACCGGGAGCTAACCCTTCATCGGATACGACGGAAGCAATTGTTCCCCCGGTAGAAAGAAGTAGTAATTTTTTAGTCATTTTCTTCACCATGATTCATTTTTTATTAATATTTTAAATAGGGATTTTCAGTGAAACAAGTTAAACGCCTATAATTTAACTTAAATTAGGCCAATTTTGATTAATTTCATTAAGTAGGGGCGTTAAAGAATTTCTTTGTTTCTTAAGGTAATTAGCATAAAACGTCATTGTCGCAGCTTCATCGGTAATCGGGAGTCTGACTCGATCGTCGTTTGAAGTACGTTGTTGTGGATTAGCTGTTGTTATATTAGTGCTAAAGTATGGGAAACTAGAATATTTTGTGATTTCAGTAAGTGCAGCCCATTCTTCTTGATATAAAAATTTAGCATTTGGAATATATTTTTGGATGATTTCTTTCCATGGTCCGATATCGTTCAAAACGACAAAGCTTAAGCCGGCTAGGTCCTTGAAAGAAACCTGTTGCGAATTAGCAAGGTACATAAATTTATCAAGATTAACATAGAGATTTTCGGTCCCTAAATAACGCGATTCAATTTGAACAGTTTGAATCTCTTGGTCGCTGATAATTATTGAATTTTCATTATTTAAAAGTGAAGTGGTGATTTGGTCAGGGGTAATAAACTTCTCGTCAATCAAAATTTGTGTAGAGAAAGCTGCACTTTTTACGCGAAGCAGAATTAATGGGCCTGGAGCAATTGATGCAATTTTAATTACTGATTGTCGAGCAGCATAATTTTGAAGCTGTTGAACAAAGTTGCGGTTGACGGCGAGAACTTCAGTAGCTTTTTCAGCAGCTAATTTTCCGGTATCAGTAAGGATGATGCGGTTAGGTTGGCGGTCAAATAATTGAATTCCAAGCTCGTCTTCTAATTTTTGCATCCCCCGGGTAACGGTTGGTTGGGTAACGTTAAGTTTTTCAGCGGTTTTAGCAAGTGTTTTTTCACTGGCAAAGGTCACTAATTCTTCAAGCAAGTAATTGTCGATCATTAGACCACTCCTTAATAGTATGCGCTGATTGTATACTACCATGTAAAGATAGTAATTTTCAATTTGTAAATTAGCAATTAATATATAGACAACAATTAATTACAGGAAGGAAGAATGATTTTATGACAAATGTACCAACAGTAAAATTAAATAACGGAGTAGAAATGCCAACCCTTGGATTTGGAGTATTCCAAGTTCCAGACTTAAGTCAAGCTGAACAAGCAGTTACCGATGCTCTTGAAGTCGGCTATCGTTTAATTGATACTGCTGCTGCTTACCAAAACGAAGAAGCAGTTGGAAAGGCAATTAAGAATAGTAGTGTAAACCGTGAAGATGTTTTTGTAACTTCCAAGTTATGGGTGTCTGATTTTAACTATAAGCGAGCTAAAGCAGGGATTGACGCTTCACTGCAAAAACTTGGCCTTGATTACATGGATCTTTACCTTCTCCACCAACCATATGGCGATACAATGGGGGCTTGGCGAGCGTTACAAGAAGCACAGAAAGAAGGTAAGATTCGCGCAATCGGTGTATCGAACTTCTACGCTGACCAACTAAAGGATCTTGAATTAACAATGCCTGTTAAGCCAGCGGTCAACCAAATTGAAGTTAACCCTTGGTACCAGCAAGATCAAGAGGTTAAATTTGCGCAAAGTGAAGATATTCGTGTTGAAGCATGGGCACCATTTGCGGAAGGTAAGCATGATATCTTTACCAACGAAACAATTGCGGAAATTGCTGCCAAGTATGGCAAGAGCAATGGTCAAGTAATTCTTCGCTGGCTTTTACAACGGGGTATTACTGTCATTCCAAAGTCAGTCCACAAGAACCGGATGGAAGAAAATATCGATGTCTTTGATTTTGAACTTTCCAATGATGATATGAAAAAGATAGCTGGTCTTAACAAGAACGAAAGCCAATTCTTTGACCACCGTGATTCGGTTACGATTGAACAAATCTTTGGCTCCAGCTTAAAGATGGTTCAAGATGACGAAAAATAAAAGTTTTGGGAAGTTTTATTAGAGGATGCTATAAGAAAAAAACTTGGTGATTTTAACAGTCCCGAGTTTTTTCTTTATTATCAGAACACTTGGCCTTATCTTCATTTGTTTTGGAATTCTTTAATAGCACCGATACGAATTTTAAAGAAAAATTCTGCCATTTGTGATGGTGAGTAATTTTGATTTTTTCGCCAAAACTGAATTATTCCGATCAAAGAGGAAATACTATAGTAAGAAAACATATCTGGATTCAATTTCTGGATACTAACCGGGATGTAAGGATGTGATTTTTCTTCTAAGTTGATTAAATAAGTCATTAATTTATTAGTAAAGCCTAAGTTGGCATTTGGGCCCATAAGAACTTGCAAAAGAGGAAAATTATCTTGAAAGACCTTAAAGAAGCTTGTTAGTGCTCTTAAATTAGGATGAGGATGTAAAGACTGAGTAGTTAGCTGAAGATTAGTGATCATTTTTGCATGCGGAGTGTCTAACTTATGAAGAAATTCTTGTTCTATATTCTCTAAAATGTCCCATTTATCGTTGTAGTGTCGATAGAGAGTGACACGATTAAGATTAGCTTTTTGAGCAATCTGGCTCATGGTGATGTGGTTAATACTTTCCGTTTTTAAAAGTAATAGTAAGGCATCTTGAATTTTTTTCTCAGTTTTAGATTTTTTCATAAAAATACAACACCTTGTAGCTTTTTGTAGTTCTAGTATAACACCCTCTTTTTTATAATGACGATATTATTAGAAATAAGAGGAGATTGCTATGTTAAAACTATTAAAAAACAAATTTTTATGGTTACCAATTATAGTAGCTTTATTTATCGGAGCCTACTTTTCAATTACTGCAACACCTTCAACTCATGTTAAAGTTAACGATTTGCCAATCGCTATTGTAAATGAAGATCGCGGAGTAACTGGGGAAAATTTGGCGAAACAAATAACAGAAACAACTAGTTCTTCAAACTCTTCAGCAATGAGTATTAAATGGACAGTGTTTGACTCTGAAAAAAAGCTATTAAAAGATATGAATCGAGAAAAATATTATGGGGCAATTGTTATCCCTAAAGATTTTTCAGAAAAACTTCAAAGCTTAACAGCACCTAATGCACAAAAAGCAGAATTAAAGATTATTATTAATCAGGGAATGGGAACAACTGTTACAACCCAAGTCAATACTGCATTGACGCAGATGACAACTCAATTAAACAATAAACTCAGCACTAACTTACTACAAAACGTAGCGAATAGGTCAACATCAATTCCAGCAACAATGGCATTGAATTTATCTAATCCATTAACCATAAAAAAAGAAAAGGTTAATAAAACTGGCGATTTGGCAAATGGTGGCGCACATTTCTTTCAATCGGTATGGCTTGGAAGCCTAGGAACGTCAATGCTTTTAGGATTTGCATTCTCAAAAATTCGATTTAAATCGCTTAAAGAAAAATTTTCAGCTTTGTTTGTTCAACTAATAGCTGCTGGGATATCAGCTTTAGTGATCGGTTATGGAGTTCCCGCATTACAATCTTGGATTTTGGATGTCAATATTCCTAACTTTACTGAACTGGGACTATTTATGTCGCTATGTGCTTTTGCCTTCATTATCTTTATTAATGGAGTAGAATCATGGGTTGGGATAATTTCAATTCCAGTTTTTATGTTACTGCTATTCTTTGCAGCGCCATTATTAACTGCAGTTCCTGAATCGTTAAATGGTTTTTATAGTACATTAGCTGATTGGCTCCCGATGTCTTACATGTATAGGGGAGTAAAAAGCATTATGTACTTTAACCATGGACCTGCAAACTCTGTAGTGATGGGACTAATCTATACGATAATTACAGGATTAATTCTAATAATTACCGCTCAATTTAAGAAGGATAATAAGAAAGAAGGTAGCAACTAATGAAACTATTTATTCTTGGAGCAACTGGACGAACGGGACAGGAATTAGTTCGGCAAGCGCTATCAGAGGGACATGAAGTGGTAGCATATGTGCGTTCTCCTGAAAAATTAAATTCACAAGAAAAATTAACGATAATTCAAGGGACACTTGAGGAGACAACAAAGCTTCAGCAGGCAATGCTGTCTTGCGATGCAGTATTAGTTGCCCTGGGAAATCCAATTAAGGATAGTTCCGCTGATTTATTTGCTAGTTTTATACCGCGATTAATTAAGATAATGAGACTAGCTGATGTATCACGGATTATTGTTTTATCAAGTTTGGGAACTGGTGAAACTATCAGAAATGTAACTTATCCATATAAAATCGGGGTTCAAACATTTTTGAAGGGGAATCAGGCTGATCATGAGAAAGGAGAACGCCATTTAATCGCCTCAAACTTAAACTGGACGTTAATTTATCCGGGTCCACTTTTCGATGGTCCTAAGACTGAACATCCACTGGTTAGAAATGCAGCTTCCGGTTATAAAATGCCAGGAGCACCGCGTACGAATCGTGCAGATGTTGCAGCAGTAATGCTTAGCCAATTAAATCGAGAAGAAAGCTACCAGCAAAAATTACTTATGTGTTCAAAGCGGGGAAAATAGATGTCGAGAATATATATCATTGTTATTTAGTTATTAGGGTGTGGTAGAATAATTAAACATCTTAGAGATTTTTTAGATCAATCTATTGCAAGAATCATCCAAGGAGTGATTGAAGTGCAATTAATTATTACTGATACTGCTAGCAAATGGTTCCAACAAAAATATAACCTGGTTAGTGGAGACGGAATAAAGCTTTATGGTAAAACAATTCAACCACACAATGTTAAACATGGTCCTAAGCAAGGGTATGAACCTGAATCGACACTCGATGAGGCAACAATCGTCATAACAAAAGATGGTATTAATTACCATGTTAACTTTGCGGATGCTTGGTTCTTCTCAGGACTAGTTGTTACTGTTGATTATCAGCAAGAGACAGAAGAGCCAGTTTTTATTTTTCGCCGTGAAGATAATGGTGAAGCAGACGTTGATGCTGCAACCGGAGCATCACGAAAATATGAAGAATATTGGGAATAAAAATTATTGTTAAGCTCATGATTTGATGTTATAACAATATTATCTTAGGTACTTGCAGGCGATTCCTAGTATAATATTGCCGTTGATGGAAAGGATATTCGATGAGAATCAATGTTTTGCAACATACGCCCAATGAAGGACCAGGTTCAATTCAACAATGGTCACAAGAACATGGCCATGAAATGTATATCTATCACCCATATCAGTTTGGTAACTTGCCAACTAGTGATCAGACGGATATGTTAGTTATCCTTGGCGGTCCAATGAGCCCTAATGATGACATGGATTGGATTAAGCAAGAGCGGGTTTTAATTCGGCAATTGTTAGAAGATCATAAGCCGATTTTTGGTGCATGTTATGGTGCCCAGCAAATTGCTAAAACGCTTGGCTATGCCATCAAAAAAGCGCCCCATAAAGAAGTGGGGTGGGCTCCGGTATACCTTCAAAGTGACGTTATTCCTAATATCCCGCCGAAGTTAACTGCATTGCACTGGCATGAAGAAATGTTTGAAGTTCCCGATGAAGCAGAGTTGCTGTTTAGTAGTGATTTGGTAAAAAATCAAGGTTTTATACTCCACGATAATGTTATCGGGCTTCAATTTCATTTTGAACCTGAGGCAGATAATGTGCGTGAGATTGCAGTTAATGATGATCAATATCCGTTGGACCATAATGATCTTCATCAAACGGGTTCGGAGATTATTGCACATGGTGTTCCAGCGGAGAATAAACAGGTAATGTATCGATTGTTAGACTTCATTGCGGATAAATAGGCTCATAAAGATTGAAGCTAGAAGAGACGCTAATTTCGCACTTTTAAATTTCTGAAAATAAAAAGATGAAACCAAGAAAAGTAAATTTTCTAGTTTCATCTTTTTTAATTATGGGTTCAACCGGTTAAGCATCCGTGGGAATGGGATGTTTTCCCGAATGTGATCTTGAAGAGTGATCCAGGCAAGGAACCGCTCAAGACCCATTCCAAAACCAGAGTGAGGTACTGAACCATACTTCCGTAAGTCGTCGTACCAACCATAGTTTTCTTTACTTAAGCCGTTTTCTTCTAACTTACTTGTGATGTATTCATAATCGTAAGAACGTTCGGAACCACCAATAATCTCACCGTAACCTTCTGGTGCTAATAAGTCAGCACAGATAACTTGGCGATCATCTTCAGGATCAGTTGGCATGTAGAATGCTTTAATTTCTTTTGGATAGTTCTTGATAAAGACAGGCTTCTTGAATTGGTCAGCTAAGTAAGTTTCTTCTGGAGACCCAAAGTCTGCACCATATTCAATATCAAAGCCGCCTTCCTTAAGCATTTCAATTGCTTCCTTGTAGGTAATTCGTGGATAAGGTAATTCAGTAAACGGCTTTAAGCTTTCAACACTACGGCCAACCATTTCCAATTCGGTTGCACAATGGTCAATCAAATCTTGAATTAGGTAGGCAATGTATTGTTCTTGAATTTCTTCACTTTCTTCTTCATGCATCCACGCCATTTCTGGTTCAATCATCCAGAATTCCATTAAGTGACGACGAGTCTTTGACTTTTCAGCACGAAATGTTGGTCCCATGGTATAAATACGGCCAAGTGCTAGGGCCCCGGCTTCTCCATATAGTTGACCAGATTGTGAAAGGTAAGCTGATCGGTCAAAGTAGTCTGTTTCAAATAATTCAGTAGTTCCTTCAGGAGCACTTCCCGTTAAAATTGGTGCATCGAACTGGGTGAAACCATGCTTGTCAAAAAATTCCATTGTTGCAAGCTTAACGCGGCTCCGAATCCGCATTAGTGCCCACGGCTTACGCGAACGTAACCATAAATGACGGTTATCAAGCAAGAAGTCGATACCATGTTCTTTGTTACCGATGGGGTATTCTTCGCTTTTGCCAACGATATCAAAATCCTTAATATGAATTTCATACCCAAATTTGGAACGCGTATCTTCAGCAATTTCACCAGTTACCCAAAAACTAGTTTCTTGGTGAAGATCATGCTTAGCGGAATCAAACTTTTCTTCTGAAACATCATTCTTTCGGATAATTCCTTGGAAAAAGCCAGTTCCATCACGGAGTTGCAAGAAGGCAATCTTACCGCTTGAACGCTTATCAGTTAACCAAACACCGATTTTAACGGTTTCCCCAACATGTTGAGGAGCTTCACTAATTGTAATAGTTTCCACTTTTATACTCTCCTTAAAATTATAAAATTTGAATGTGGTTTTCTTCACACTTCTTAATCATATCTTCTGGCCAAATACTTGCTTGCACTTCCCCAACATGTGCTTTGCCAAGTAGGAGCATGCAGAGCCGTGATTGACCAATTCCTCCACCAATTGTATATGGTAATTCGCCGTTGAGCAACATTTTATGGAATGGTAATTTTTCACGATCAGTTGCGTCAGCTTGTTCAAGTTGGTATTTCATTGATTCTGGACTAACCCGGATTCCCATGCTTGAGATTTCAATCCGCCGTTGTAATGGTTCATACCAAAAAATAATATCACCGTTCAAGCTCCAATCATCATAATCGGGTGCACGGCCATCGTGAGGTTTACCGCTACGCTTTAGCTTATCACCGATCTTCATTACAAATACGGCACCAAGTTCTTTAGCAATCTTATCTTCACGTTCCATTGGTGTTAAATCTGGCCACCGGTCTTCAAGCTCTTGAGTAGTTACAAAATGAATTTCGTCTGGAAGGTGGTAGACAGCTTGTGGGAACTTGTACCAAACTTCATGTTCCATATGCTTGATAACCTTGAAGATTGTCCGAACTGTATCTTTTAGCGTTTCTTCTGTTCGTTCATCCTTGGCAATGACCTTTTCCCAGTCCCATTGATCAACATAAATCGAATGGAAGTTATCAAGATCTTCTTCTTTACGAATTGCGTTCATGTTAGTATAAAGACCTTCGTGCATTCCAAAGCCGTACCGTTTGAGGGCGAGGCGTTTCCATTTAGCAAGGGAATGAACAACTTCAACAGTTTCTTCCGGCATGTCCTTCATTTCAAATGATACCGGTTGTTCAATCCCATTTAAGTTATCGTTTAGCCCAGTGCTTTTTTCAACAAACATCGGGGCAGACATTCGTTGAAGGTTGAGTTCTTTACCGAATTCATCTTGGAATGTTTCCCGAATGTAACGAATAGCAGCTTCAGTTTCCCGAATAGAAAGACGTGGATCATAGTCTTTTGGAATAGTTAAGTCCATAATAAGCACTCCTTAAAATTTAGATTTAGGAATGAACTAAAAAAAGCCCTCCATCCCTTAAAATTAAGGGACGAAAGGCTTTATTCCGCGGTACCACCCAAATTGTCTAGTAATACTAGACCTCCTCAAGAGCACACAATGCTCCGCCGGCAAGATAACGGACCGGTTCCGGCTAAGCCTACTCTAAGTAAACTCATTTGGGTTAGCAGCACTCGCGAAAGGGTTATTCACTAGCATAGGGTCGACTGATTTCTCACTATCATCAGTTCACTGAACGAATATAACTAGCTACTCTTCTTTCTCATCGCTTTTTTATTTTGTTAATTGTATTTTAACCTAATTCATTTAAAATGCAATACCTTATTTAAATTATTTTATCTTAGCTTATGCTGGTTTGTTTTAATTGTTATGTTTAGTAATGTTAAAAAACCAACAATTGTCAGGCGGCTTCATTTTTTCTAAGCGTGGTTCTTCGGTATTAAATTCATTCGTGATATTTGGCGAAGAATGATTAGCACAATCAGTGTTTCAAGCGGCCAAGTAATAAGTTCTTTCGGGATACGAATAAATAATAGGGCCATAAAAGTATGGCTGCTACTACTAGAACTTAAACTCATGAGATAAAGCCAGAGAGTTGTTCCAATTACATTTGTTAGTAAAATTTGAAAGAACTCATATACTAATACTCGTTGCCAGCTAATACGTTGCTGGTATAAAAACATACCAGCGATTAATCCAGAAATAAAAGCCGAAAGAGTAAAACCGGGGAAAAATAGACTACCAGAACTAAGAATAGTATTGCTAATGATATCAGCAACAACCATTGCCCAAGCACTAATCCACGGGCCGAGGCAATACCCAAGAAGGGCGGTTGCAACAAAACCAAAACTAAATTTTAATACTGATGGATCACCGATTGAAAGTTTTTCTAATATAACCTGTAAAGCAATCAACATTGCTGCTAAGGTTAGGTTCTTAGTTGTAAACCGTGGTCCAGTAAAAGATAACGTCGACATCATCAATCCACTCCCTTGTAAAAATTTGTCAGGGAACACATTGACGTTTCCGTTCATGGTGAATGCGGAAAACCAAAGCAGCGCAAAAGCTTCCTTCCAACGTTCACATTCCGTTCCGCTGGACAATAACTCTGGAGATCCTACCCCAACAATTGCATTATACGATAAACACGGATATTATACAACAATAACGATGATAAAAGATAATAAAAATGAACTATAACAAGCGAAATTGTTGATATAGTTCATTTTTATTAATTTGCTTTTAGTTTAAGCTTTTAGCAATCATTTCATTTACAGCGTCTTGCTCTTTCTCAATTAGTGCAACCTTACTTTCAATTACTTTGATGTCCATTTTAATTTCACGGGTTAAACCTGGTGTATCGAGTTTTGGTTCAAAGAAATCCTTGAACTCTTTTAATCGTTCAGTGGTATGGAAAATTCCAGCGGTTACAGTAATAAATGTTGCAAACTCCATATCGCCACCAACTGTATCGTTTAACCATTGCCATTCATCACGAAGCCAATTCCAAGCAGCTTGTTGTCCAGCGTTATTGATTAGGAGGCTTCGATACCATGCACGAAGATCTTGTGGTTTGACAATATTAGCGTCTTCAAAGTAACTAACAACTTTACCAACAAGGGTCGGATCAGTCGTACTTGGGATTGCCATTCGTAAGTCCTGCTTATAACTAGCGTCTGCAGTTTGCTGATAGGCAGTAACTAACTTATTAAAGAGTGGCTCACTACCATAATTTTGGACCTCGTTCTTTAAGATAAAACCACGAATATCCGCGGAGAGGCTTTCAAGCTTGTCTTGATAGTCCATAAAAATTTGGTGTGCCTTGGCAATCGAATCGGCATTGTGGGCATATAATGAAGCGCTAAGTACATATGGCCGCGTTAATTGATCATCATTACTTTCACCAGCTTGTGGCATCCAACCAAGGCGGGCAACTTGATCTTTGCTTAAGGAGTCAAAAAATTGGCGTAATTCTTGTTCTGCAGGCGAACCCGGCTTTGCGAACATTTTTAGGTTGTTTGCAATTTGGTAAAGTTCGGCATTAACAATTGATGATTTGCTATCTTTAAACTTAGTCATCAATGGAATTAAAGAAGCGTAGGATATTTGTTGACCTTGAGCAAGCAAACGGAGATCTTGTAAAAGCTGGCGCTGGGTAATTGGGTCTAATTCATCGGTATGATCAAGAATATCGGCCAATAATGTATCATCATATTTTACGATGAAGTGAGAATTGTTACCGACATTTAACCGGAATGGGTGACCGTTACTTTCACGTAATGATTGATAATTACCGAGATTAATAGATTTATCTGCCATGATTTGGGGCGCAACATCATAATTGCTATTAAGCGGGATTTGCCACTGGCGTCCTTCATCATGACCGTTACCGACGAAGAATTGTTGTTGTGATAAGGTAAGATCGCCATTTTCATCGACTTTTGCAGTAACCACTGGGTAGCCAGGCTGCTCTAACCAAGAGTTCATAATCTTACCGATGTTAAGGCCCGATGCGTCACCAAGGGCTTTCCAGAGGTCTGCTCCAGTGGCATTGTTGTACTTATGAGTTGCAAAATAGTTCTGCAATCCTTCGCGTAATGCTTTATCACCAAGTAAAGCGCGGACCATTACCAGCATACGGGCACCCTTAGCATAGACAATTGCACCGTCAAACAATGCATCAATTTCAGCGGGATTATTAACATTGACATGGACTGACTGTACGCCATCTGTTGCGTCTCGTTGCAATGCCATTGGAGCTTCTGAAGTTTGGAACAGTTCCCAAATGTGCCAGTCAGGTTGAAGGGCATCAACGGCAACGTATTCCATCATGTTAGCGAAGCTCTCGTTTAGCCAGAGGTCATCCCACCACTTCATTGTTACAAGATCGCCAAACCATTGGTGGGCCAATTCGTGCGTAATAACAGTAGCAACTAATTGTTTCATTTCTAGTGAAGTATTATCAGGGTCGAGTAGAAGGTATGCTTCACGATAAGTTACTAATCCCCAGTTTTCCATTGCTCCAGCTGAGAAGTCAGGTAATGCTAATTGCCAGGAATGTGGGAGTGGATATGGGGTTTGGTAAAAGTCTTCATAAAATTCAATTGCCCGTTTAGCGATGTCCAATGCAAAATCGAGTTCCTTTGGTTGATGGGCTTTGGTAGCGAAGACACCGACCTTAACACCGCTTTTGGTTTCAGTGATTTTGCTTTGAAGTTCACCGAATGCGAAAGCAACAAGATATGTCGACATGCGCACGGTTGGTTTAAAGTAATGGATGCCGCCTTCAACATGATCTTCTGGCATATTAGCAATAATCGTTTCACCGGGATGTTCATCGTACTTAATAGCAAGACTAAAAGTAGCCTTTGCTTCTGGTTCATCAACACATGGAAAAGCTTGGCGCGCAAAAGTAGTTTCAAATTGTGTTCCGATAATTTGCTTTTTCTCACCATTAACTTCGTAGTACGAAGGATAAATCCCCATCATCGAATCGGTTAATTTGGTGTCGTAAGTAATGGTAAAGGTTACCTTGCCAGTCTGTGGCAGGGTAATCCGGATTGCTTCTGCAGTATCATCAGTAGTAAAATCTAATTCTTGGTCAGCTGTTTGAACGCTAGTAATGTGTAATGCTTTTTGGTTAATTGCAATGTTTGGAACGCTAGCATTACCGGTAATAGTTGTTTTGCCGTTAATTGTTTTATTGCCACGATCAATATTTACAAAGACATCATAGTGGTCAGGTTGAAAAGTGTTATAGAAACGTTCGATTTTTGCCATACATAAGACCCTTTCTTAAGTTGCTTTTACTGCATATTATACGTTAATTTAGGGAAAGAAAAAGAGTTGTAGACTAATCTTACTTTAAAGTAGGTTAGCCGACAACCTGTAAAATAAATTTAAATTTTATCTAATGCTTCTTCAATTGGTGTATTACCACTTCGCATCATGATTACATGGCCGATGGTGTTATTATGTTGTAAAATATCGGCTAAGGTTTGAGCAACATCGGGAATTGGATTAGTGGTTGCAGACCCTTCACCAATTTGAATTTTCCCGGTACCAGGTTCTTCAGTTAAGCTAGCAGGTTGAAGGATAGTGTAGTTCAGGCTTGTATTTGAAATAAGGTAATTATCAGCAAAAAACTTGGCAATATTATAATCCATAATTGAAGCTAAAGATGGGATCTTTGCCCACATTTCTGGCTGTAAAGCATAGAGCGAACTTAACATAATATAACGCTTAATCCCATCTTTTTCTGCTGCCTGCATCGTTTTAACTGCCCCCATGGCATCGGTTTGGAGTAAGTCTTTACCACGCGAGCCAGCAACAAAGTAAACAGCATCCATACCTTTCATTGACTCCGCAATTTTATCAACGCTATCATGCAAGTTTAATTCGACAGCCGTAACATGGTTTAATTTAATAACTTTTTCAGGATGACGAGCACCGGCGGTAACTTCATTACCAGTAGCGACTAAATCTTTGATTAAGTCGGTGGCGATTCGACCAGAACCACCGACAACGAATACTTTCTTCATAACTAATCAACCTCCTAAGTAAAATTCTAACGCATTTAGCTTAATTAATAGGCTAAAATGATTATTATAATTTTATCTTACTTTTTGTAAGTTTTAAACTAAAAGCTATTATTACAATAATTTTAGCTAAAGTGCGGTATCATTAATATTGTAAAAGTCATTTAGAGTTTTAGTTAAAGAAGGGATTTATTGTGACTGAAGAACGTCATTTAACCTCAAAAATGGTTGGAGAATTAAAAAAAGAATTTCATGCGCGTAAAGACGCTGAAGTTATTGCCCGGGCAATACAAAAAAATGGAATAAAAGCTTCGAGTGAAGATCCAGCAGCTAGTCAACGCCTTCATCGGGCATTCTCTTACGAAATAAAGACCGGAAAACCAAGTAATCAGCGCCATAGTGGCCGTTGCTGGTCATTTGCGGCTTTGAATACGCTTCGTCACAAGTTTGCGACGAAATATAAATTTAAGGATTTTGAATTGTCGCAAAACTACTTGTTCTTCTGGGATCGGATTGAACGGGCAAATATGTTTTTCCAAAAGATTATTGCGACTGCTAATAAGCCGCTACATGATCGGACCGTTGACTTCTACCTTAGTTTTGCCTTAAATGACGGCGGACAATGGGCAAATGCGGCTTCAATTATTGAAAAGTATGGTGTAGTTCCAGAATACGTAATGCCTGATACGCATAACACGAAGGATACTTCAGATGTTGCAGAAGTATTTAATTACTTAATGCGTAAAGATGCCCTTGAACTACGGGGAATGGTACAAGATAACGCTAGTGAAGATGAATTGCAAAAGGCACAGACACGGATGATGGCAGGTGTTTATAAGATTGCAGCTTATTCATTCGGTGAGCCACCGGCTAAGTTTGATCTTGAATATCGTGATGATGATAAAAAGTTCCATCAAGTTTTGGACCTTACACCATTAAAATTCTATCGTGAATACTTCGACACTAACTTAAGTGATTATGTTGTCGTTACGAATGCGCCAGACCATGAAATGGATAAGAGTTATTTGATGCCAGCGCAAGATAGTGTTGCTGGTGGAATTCCGATTAAATTTGTTAATGTTCCGTTTGAAGAACTACAAGAAGCAGCATTAAAGCAACTTAAGGCTGGTGAGACTGTCTGGGTTGGTAATGATGTCCTTCAGCAAATGGACCGGAAGCGGGGCTTGATGGATGCTAAATTATTCCATCGAGAAGAATTACTCGGCGTTGATTTTACAATGGATAAGAAACATCGGTTGGAATCGAAACAAGCAATGGTATCGCATGCTATGACTTTGACCGGCTTTGACCTAGTAAATGACCAACCAACGCGGTGGAAGATTGAAAATAGTTGGGGTAAAGATAACGGTGACAATGGTTACTTTGTTATGACTCAAGACTGGTTTGAAGAATATACCTACGAGGCAGTTATTAATAAAAAGTATATTAGTGACCGGGTCAAAAACGTGGCTGAAAGTGAACCAATCACTTTACCAGCTTGGGATTCGTTACAGTAAGATAAAAATTAAATCGTGAAGTATAGAGAGAAGTGATATAACCTTCTCGACAAGGCCGTTGGCTAGGGACGATGATTGGCACGTCATGGGCTAATCATTGTTTATTAAAATACTACGAGAAAGAGCTCCGAGCTCGGGAAACCCGAGTTTTGGAGCTTTTTAACGTTCCTTCTTGTCGTAAATTTCCCAGGAAATATTAACTTTTAAATAAAAATATCACTAAAAACGCCAACAAATGGTTGTATTATAGAAGTTAACTATATTCATTGTAGGAAAACTTGTTGAGAGAAAGCTGGGGAATTGATGGCAAAAAAAGAGACGATTTTTACAAAAGATGTTGTATTAGTAATGGCGGCATCATTCTTTTTTATGTTTAGTAATATGTATTGTAATCCATTAATAAATGGATATGCCCAAGATTTAGGCGCCTCTAGTGCGTTTGCGGGGATAATTGTTGGAATGATGAGCATTGTCTCGATGTTTTTACGACCAATTGCCGGAAATATGACAGATCATTTTTCAAAATATTCGCTAGCATTTCTTGGTGGCGCTTTGTGTTTTATCGGGGTAGCTGGCTATGTATTTACTCCTAACAGTACTTTCTTGCTGATTTGTCGGTTGGTTAATGGCCTTGGTTTTGTCCTATGTACTGTTTGTATGACCACGTGGTTATCGTACCTCGTCCCTTTTAACCATGTGGGAGAAGCCATGAGTTTTTATGGTTTAATGAATGCTCTTGCAATGGCATGTGCGCCGGCTGTTTCAATCAACTTGTATCGAATTATTGGTTATCGTGCTGCAATTGTTTTTTCAGCACTATCGGCGTTAATGGTTATTGTGACAATTCAGTTTGTTAGTAATCGTGCAGAACCTGAACAGCAAGCGGGTTCTAAGCAGCAAAAGGGGTTCCATATTAAAATTATCCAGCGTGATTCAGTTCCAATTGCATTTTTAACAGCTTTATTTGCAATTCCTTATTTTGCTACACAAGCAGACATCGTGGAATATGCTGAACAACGGCACCTTTCAATTGCTGTGGGAGCCTACTTTTTAATTTATGCAATTGTTTTGTTAGTAAGTCGGTTATTCTTGCGGAATCAATTTGACACGGTTCGCTTTCAACCATGGTTAATCGTAAGCACAATTGCTACTATTTTCTATCTAATTATGTTGACGGTCATGAAGAATAACTTTGAGATGGCCCTAGCAGCAGCGGGGATGGCAATCGGATATGGGTTGATTTATTCAGTTTGTCAATCAACAGCAATGATGCTAGCTCCAGATGATGAGCGTGGCTTAGCCAGTTCAACTTTCTTTTTAGGGCTTGATGTAGGGATGACGCTTGGCCCTGTTTTAGGTGGGATAATTGATAGCACTTTACCAGTTAAGTATTTTTATCCCGTCATGCTAATTATTGTGCCGTTAATAATTATTATTTTCCTTTTTAACCGTAAAAAATTAAACGGGGCAATCAATCGCCATTAGGAGATTATCAATGAAAGCTTTAGCGTCGTTTACTAAGCTTCTATCATATAGACTAATTAATTTACGGTAATAAATAGAGGTTAGCTAATAGTAAAATTAAGAAAACAATAAAGGAGTAAGTCCGCGATTAAGGCTTACTCCTTTTTTACAAGTTCTTGTTTCCAATGGCGAAGGTGTTTTTTAGTGATAACACAAAGTCCATCATCGCCATTTTCTTTCATTTCATTAGTGCACATAATCTTTGCCGTCCCCGTTTTTTGCGCTCGCATTTCACCCCAGTAATTGAGATAGCGTAAAGCCGCATATAAATTTTCTCCTTCAGCACTTAGACGATATTCAACGTGGGGCGGAATAGTATTATAACTTTTACGAATAATTAAGCCAGCAGCGGTCATCTCACGAAGTTGATCATTTAATACTTTATAAGAGGTACCTAATTTCTTTACTAATTCACTTGGGCGCCAAGAATGACCTGCTAAAAGATAGAGAATAACGGATTTCCACTTACCGCCAATGATGGTAAGCGCATAATCGGCACCGGTATTATACATTTTAGGCTCTTTTTCCATAAAAAATCCCCCTTTAGTATCTCACATTAATTATAATACTTTAAGGAGAAGGGGAATATAATCTAGCTATTTAATTAGTTTAAATGCTTGAGCATCATTAAGGTATGTTTTTTCACTAGCAGGAGCTTCGATTGAGCCAAATGGCATTTCTGCCCGTAACTGCCATTCTTTAGGAAGGTCGAATGCTTGATGGATAGCTTCATCAATTAGTGGATTATAGTGTTGTAAACTTGCTCCGATTCCGTGTTCAGCAAGCGCTGTCCATACAGCTTGTTGGGCCCCACCGAGACCTTGTTCTGCCCAATTTGCAAAATTATCCGCATATGATGGATAATCTTTTTCTAATTGGTGAACAATTGCGGTATCAGTTAAAAAAAGGATTGTACCATAGCCGGCCCTAAAAGTGGCGATTTTAGCTTTTGTTTTTGCAAAAGCTTCTGGGTCTTTGACAACTTTTTGCAATGCATCCGCAACGATCTCCCATACCTTATCGGACGCAGCGCCAAAAAGGACAACAGCACGGACAGTTTGACTATTAAAGGCGGTTGGTGAATTTTTGATGGTTTTTTTAACAAGTTCAAAAATTTCTTCCGGCGCTTGTGCAACATTATTACCAAGAGCATAAATTGAGCGACGTTTTGCAGATAAGTCATTAAAATTTGAATTCATAAAAAATACTCCTATATTTCATTGTTATTTACTTACTAATAGTAACTGAAATAGAGAGATATTCAAGAGGTGAAATTAATTTCACCACCGAATGGAGGGATTTCATGGTAAAAAGAGATTGTCCCATTGAAGAAACATTGCAACTGATTGCTGGTAAATGGAAAGGGGTGATAATTTATCAGCTATTTCAAAATCAAAAATGTCGCTTTTCAGAGCTACAAAAGTTGATTCCGGACTGTTCAAAACGGATGCTTGCATTACAATTAAAAGAATTAGAAAAATCCAACGTTATTCAAAAAAATGTTTTAGCAACTTCTCCTACTAAAACGGAATATTCATTAACTTCTTTTGGAAAAACGCTCGAACCAGTGATTGAATCGATTAATGCCTGGGGAGAGCAAAAAAATAAAAATTCTTGATTACATGGGAATCAAGAAAAACTTACCTTGAAGTAACTACCTTACACTAATGTACTTACTTTTAATTAATAAAAAACCTCGTATACTTGATGATAGAAGGTATGAGGAGGTAAATATGATGACAAAACAAGTTTTAATTTTAGGGGCAACTGGTAAAATTGCAGGACATGCCATCGATGCATTACTTGCCGATAGCAATGATCAACTATTGTTATTTACTCGTCATCCCCAAAATATGAATGTTGTTGATGAACAACGAGAAACAGTTATCAAGGGGGATGTATTAAACCTCGGTCAACTTGAACCGGCAATTGAACGTGCAGACGTTGTTTATGCTAATCTGCGTAATCCAGATATCAAGCAGCAAGCGGAGAATATTGTTAAATTAATGGAGAAGTATGCAGTTAAACCGCTCATTTGGATTTCGTCAATTGGTATTTATGATGAAGTCCCTGGCAAGTTTGGTGAGTGGAATAATGAAATGCTCGGCGGAGGCCAACCAGATAGTTATCTTGGTACATACCGTAGCGCTGCTGATGTTATTGAAAATTCAACGTTAGATTATACGATTATTCGTCCGGCTTGGCTTACTGATAAGGATGAAGTTGATTATGAAACAACAATTAAGGGTGAACCTTTTAAAGGAACTGAAGTATCTCGCAAATCAATTGGTAATTTTGTCGCTAAGATTATCAATGATCCAGCACCATATGCTCGTAAGAATTTTGGTGTTGATAAACCTGGTACTGATGGTGATAAGCCGGCTTGGTACTAAGAAATCCATTGAATGCTCGAATTTCCCGATGTATACTTAAAACAATCTAATATTAACTCGTCTTTAGTCCCCGGATTAAGGACATTAAGGGTATTGACCATCTTCTACTAGGGCCTGTCTACTGACATGAAGAAGTTGGTTAGTACTCTTTTTATTTATAGGAGGTTTTTAATTATGAAAGTCGAAGTAAAGACACTAAATGAAATGACTGCAATAGAATGGTGTAAATTAGCAGAAGAACGGGTTAAGGTTTTTGTTGTTGAACAAGAATGTCCTTACCAAGAGATTGATAAACAGGATTATAAGGCACACCATCTAATGTTATTCGATGATCGAGGAGAGCTAGTAGGGTACACAAGGATTATGGATAAGGATAATCAACATTCGACGTTTGGACGGGTCTTAATATTAAAGAATTACCGAAAACATGGATATGGACAGCGACTTGTTCGAGCAACGATTGACGAAGCTAAGAAATTATTTCCCCAGAAGAAAATTCAAATTCAAGCGCAAGCATATTTACAAAAGTTTTATACTTCATTTGGCTTTAAACCAATCTCGGATGTATATCTTGAGGATAATATTCCGCATTTAGATATGGTCTTAGATTAATATTATAATTTATTTACTTGTAAGGGCTTTTTGGTTTATTTATTACTAGCTAGTGTTATATTTAGACTAGTAATGATCTTTAGGAGGAACTATCGATGGTTGAGAAGAAGTTTACTCGCAACGAACTGGCAAAATATAATGGGGATGGTGATAAGCCGCATTATATGGCAATTGACGGAATTGTTTACGATATTACCAATGCTCCCAAAAAGGGAATTAGTATAAAATCGTTGATGGAAATAGTCTTTGGCCGTTCAAAAAATAAGGATGAAATTTTGGCGAAATTGTCAGTAGTTGGGAAGTTAGCTGATTGAGAATAAAGGAGTGTTCCCAATGACACAGAAAGTATTTACTAGAGACGAATTACGCAAGTACAACGGCAAGGATGGTAATCCTGCATATGTTGCAATTGACGGAACCGTTTATGATGTATCGAATAGCCCAGCATGGCATAATGGCGAACACCACGGACATGAGGCAGGTTATGATTTAACTGATGCCCTATATAAGGACTCGCCCCACAAAGATCGCGTTTTGGCAAAGCTACCTAAAGTTGGTAACCTAACTGATGCAGACTAGAAAAAGTAATATAAAAATGGTTCAAGGATTCGTAATACTAAATCTTTGAACCATTTTTGATTTCGAGAAGTTTTATTAGTTAAAATGTTTACCAAAAATAAGCAGAGTTCTTAATTCGTGATTAATTTCTGCGATTTGTGGGAGACTGCCCCATTGTTCATAACCGCATTTGGTAAAGAGCCGTTGACTTGCCAAATTGCGCTCATAAACATATGCAACAATAGTTTTTAAGGGCAGCGATTCAGTGATTTGACGATCAACATAAGAGAGGAGAGTTTGTCCTAATCCTTGGTGTTGGTGAGCTTGATCGATATAAATAGCAAGCTCAGCGGAAAGGTGATAGGTCGGATGGACTAAAAAATGTTCTAATGCCACCCACCCGCACACGTGGTTGTTATCTTTGGCAACAAAAAGCGGATGAGTATTGTCAAACTGTTCAAACCAAGCAGAACGGCTGTCAACTGACACCTCGCTATCATCATCAGTAACAATTTGTGAAGGGACTGCTTGATTATAGATTGCAACAATTGCTGGTAGGTCTGTCGATGATGCCCGTTGGATGCTAATCATTAAAAGACTTCTTCCTAAAAGTTATTTATCCCTTAATTTTAACATGCTTGATGAGCAAGAACATTATCCCCAGATTTCCTCGGCAATACTTTTGATGAATTTGATTTTAGCCCATTGTTGGTCTTCTGTAAGAATATTACCTTCTTCAGTGGATGCAAAACCACATTGGGGGCTGAGACAAAGGTGGTCAAGTGGATGATATTTTGCAGCTTCGTGAATTCGCTTAATGATACTTTCACGATCTTCAAGTTCTCCTGATTTGGATGTAACCAGTCCTAAAACTACATATTTATCGTCAGGAACTTTTGTTAATGGTTCAAAACCACCAGCGCGCTCGCTATCATATTCGAGATAGAAGGCGGTGACGTTTTCTTTAGCAAATAAATTATCTGCTACAGGACCGTAGCCGCCAGCAGCAGCCCATGTTGAATGATAATTTCCTCGGCAAACATGAGTGTTAATTGTAAGATCTGCGGGGAGGTTAGCAATGGCCTCATTATTTACTTTTAAGAATCGTTTTTGTAATGCTTCCAATTGAGAAACGTCTGCATTTGGATCTTTCTTTTTTAGGTTAGCAAAAGCATTTACGGAGATTCCCCAAGTACAGTCATCTAATTGCAATGTACGACAGCCGGCATCATAAAGGTCTTCAATAACTTGGTGGTAAGCAGCGGCAACATCATGGTCTAATTCCTCTTGGTTTGGGTAGAATTCTTTAGCATTTGCTTGATTTTCTGGGCGGAGAAATTCTTCTAGAAATTGAGCAGGAGCAGGAATAGTTTGCTTAACTTGGGTTCCCTCAGCAGTGTGCGCTTTGGTGAACTTAAAGTGTTCAACGAAGGGGTGATTTTCTCCTGAAATTTTGCCTTCTAATTGAGCGGAATCATTGCGTGTCTCTTCATCATGGAAAAAGTAACCATGTTTTAAATTAACGTGCTTAACACCGTGAAGTCCCCAGAAAAAGTCGAGGTGCCAGTAACTCCGGCGGAATTCGCCATCAGTAACTGCCTTGAGTCCAGCTGCCTCTTCTTGTTTAATCAAATCAATAATTGCCTTATCTTCAACTGCTGTTAAATCAGCTTGAGAGATTTCCCCTTTGGCAAACTTGGCCCGAGCATCTTTTAATTCTTGGGGCCGGAGAAAGCTACCAACAATATCGTAACGAAATGGAGAAGTAGTGCGTGTAGTGAATTCAGTCATCGTAAATCGATCCTTTCTATATTAAATGGGTTCAGGAGATTTGAAGCAATAAAAAAATCCCTAGAAAAAGTATCTCTACCTTTTCTAGGGACGTTGATTAATCATAGTTAATTAACGTGTTACCACCCTAATTTGATAATATCTCACAATATTATCCTCTGTAGGTACACTAGTGGAAGCTATACCTAGACGTTTTATCGGTCGTCAGTCGTGAATTACTTACAATTTATAATTGCTCGCCATTCTCATTGCTCCAAGACCATCTTCATCTTAGTTCGTTATATCACTTCTCATCATTCGTGACTCTCTGTAATAATTCTCTAAGATTACTCATCTTTTCTAAGCTGTTTTTCATTTATTTGTCATTATAATACACGGGATAAATTAAAACGTCAAGGACTATTTTTAATTAATCAACCTTTTTGATTCGATGGCAAAAAACGATACTGAGCGCAGTGATTACAAGGGCACCGCTCAAAATTGCATTGATTAAGCTGCTTATACTTTGTAACTGCGAAATGAAGTCTCCGTAGTAAAGGTATAAAATCGTGCTGGTCAAAACGTACTCAAAGATTGCCGTAATTAACCCATAACCTATACTTTTAAGAATTGCTTTTTTGTATGCTGATGGCAAATTACTTTGTTCAACTTCTTGGTTAGCGAGTCCGGATTTATGACCAGCATAAATAACATACCCTCCAGCGATGAATATAGTGAAGATTAAAATGCTGCTACTAAGAATGCCAAAAGCTAATAAATAATTTTTTGTAACAATCCCAACAATTACGGTAGCAAGAACAATTAGAATGTTAAACCAATAAAGCATAATAGCAGTAGTGTTACCAATTGCGTTAGCCATAGTCTTTTTATATTCGTCGAGTGGACCAGATATGTTGTAAAATTGCTTAAATATTTTTGTGATGATTGACTCTTTTATTATGATTCCTCCCAAAATAAAGAGTTTAAGTCAGTGTGGAGTGCATGGGCTAAGTTGATGCAAAGCTCGAGGGTGGGATTATATTTATTATTTTCAATTAAGTTAATTGTTTGGCGAGCAACCCCTATTTGCTTAGCTAATTCAAGCTGGGATAACTTTTGCTGTTTACGATATTGTTTAACCCGATTCAACAACTATCACCTCTTTTGTGTCATATATATAAGACATTTGATAAATGTAGTATAAACTGCAATTAATTCTATGTCAATTATATATGACAAAAAATCACTCTTGACATTTTATTGTTTCACGAGTAAATTAAAATACAATTAAATTAAGATTATAAAAACACGTTGAAAAGAAGAGTAATTATGAATGAACTGGCAGAGAATCCTTGGTTGGTGTGAAAGGATAGCAAACTCATAATGAAAATCACTTTGAGTGCCATGATGAAGTTAGTAATCAATGGTGGGATCAGCCCATTACAGCTGACGTGTTTAGTGCATTCAGCATTGAACATTGAGGTTGGTAGTGTGAACTATTAACGAATAAAGGTGGTACCACGCAATTGCGTCCTTGGATTAGGCAACTAATCCGAGGACGCTTTTTTTATAATCAAAAAAGGAGCTGGATTATTATGAAGTTTACAGTTGTAGGAGCCGGAGCTATGGGCTTACGTTTTGGTGTTTTATTACAAGAAGCAGGAAATGAAGTTGATTTTGTTGAAGGATGGCAACCACATTATGACAAGATGAAAGAGCAAGGCGGAGTTTATGTTACTCGGGAACATAAAAATAGACATTTAGTGCCAGTAAATGTCTATACTCCAGAAGAATATACAGCAACGGATGCAGATTTTGTATTTTTTGAATTAAAACAAATGCAATTAGCTGATATGTTAGAAAGATGTAAGCACTTCTTTAAGGACCAGTACGCACTAACCGCGATGAATGGAATGGGACATGTTGAAAAACTTTTAAAATATTTTCCTGAGGAAAAAGTAGTTGCGGGAACAGCTCTTGTTGCAACTATTTTGACTGAACCCGGTGAAGTAGAATTTGTTGGTGAGCGTGGAATGGGAACGACAAATTGGGCTACTTATACTGGCAAAACGAACGAAAAGACGGACCAGTTAATGGAGGAATTGAAAAAAGCTAATTTTAATCCCACGCTTAAGGATGACTTTATGGGAACATTAATGGCAAAAGTGGTATTCAATTCAGTAGTTAATACCTTATGCACGATGTTTGAAATCACAATGGGTGAATATGCAAACTTTGAAAAAGCCGACGAACTTTCTCGCCAATTAATCGATGAGGCCTATGATGTTTGCGAACGCGCGGGAGTTCAATTAGTTAACACTCGTGCTGAAGAATTAGCGAGTGTAAATTATGTATCGAAGGTTGGCTGTCCGCACCATTATCCATCAATGTATCAAGATATGAGTCGTAATCGTCCAGTTGAAGTTGATTATATCAACGGGTATTTTGTCAAGTTAGGGCGTAAATATAATTATGAAGCAAGTACGCATAATTTTGTTACTAACCTTGTGCATCTTGCCGAAACAACGCGCCAAAATAAAAATGGTTAATGAAAAAGAGTGTGAGAAACTAAGTAAACCTTAACTTAGCAGTCACACTCTTTTAGGTAATTTATAATTTATTCACCAGGAATGTTTGTTTCATCTTTGAAGTTAAATTCATTTGCATGGCGAAGGGAGTAACAGAAATATACGACCAAGCCAACGATAATCCATAAAAGATAGGTCAGCCAAGCGTTGAGGGAGATACTGACGAGGAGAACAATACAAATTAATATTGATAAAATAGGGATAACATTACCAAATGGGACTTTAAATGGACGTTTTAATTCTGGGTAGCGGTAACGAAGAATAATCACAATAAGAGAAATCAAAGCAAAAACCATTAATGAACCGATATTAGCAATTAATGCGAGATAGTGGAGATCAAATTCACCAGCCAAAATCGCGGATAAAATGCCGACTAACCAGATAGCTCGGTTTGGGCTTTGCGTTTTATCATTTACTTGTGCAAGGCCTTTTGGCAAGAATGCACTGCGACTCATTGACTTCATAATATTCGATCCAGCGTAAATAAAGGCAAATACCACAGCCATGATCCCAAGAACCGCACCTAGTGAGACAATTTCAGCAACATATTTGTGTCCTTTGGCTAATAGGACGTATGACATAGCTTCAGATACATTTAAATCTTTGTAACTAATTACACCAGTCATTACTAAACTAACTAAGATGTACAAGGCAGTTGAGATAACTAAACATAAGATTATTGCCCGGGGAATATTTTTATCAACGTCTTTTGCATCTTCAGCAGAAGTAGCCAGGGCATCAAAACCTAGGAAGGAGAAGAATACCGCGGATGCTCCAGTGAAGATACCTTTATATCCGTAAGGGAGGAAGGGATGCCAATTTGCTGGATTAATATGCTGGGCACTAATAACAATAAAAAGGACAATAATAAATATCTTAACGCCGACTAAAAAGTTATTAACAAGTTTACTTTCGCTTGTTCCACGAGTTAAAATTACGGTCATTAGCAGGATCATCAAAACGGCAGGAAGGTTAACATAACCGCCAGCAGCTGGATTGCCTAATAAACTGTGTGGTAGCTTAATCCCTAATACCTCTAAGAATGATTGAACGTAGCCAGTCCATCCATTGGCAACAGTTGCTGTTGTTGTCACGTAAACACCGATAAGGGTCCATCCGGCAAGAAAAGCGACAAATTTACCAATTGATACCCAAGCGTAGTAAAAGGCGCTCCCAGAGTTAGGAAGGCTAGTTGTTAATTCAGAATAGCAAAGCCCGATTAAACCACTAGCTAAAGCAGCGATTAAAAATGAGAAGACAATCGCGGGACCTGCATCTTCCGCGGCGACGATCCCAGTTAAAACTAAAATCCCAGTTCCAATAATTGCGCCAATTCCTAATACAGATAGGTCAAAAAGACCGAGCGTTTTCTCTTGATCTTTTGAGCCTTGATGCGGTTGACTTTTCATAAGTATCTTATTCCTTTCAAATTCTCTTTTATATCATACCTAAAAATTTTACATTAAAATATGCTTAGAAGCAAGCTGGATATTCCTTAATAATTATGGAAACATGAATTGTTTACCTAATTTAGCATGTTAAGCATCGAATAAAGAAAGCTGATGATGACCCACCGTTATTAAGGGATTAGCTCTATATTATTCAGTGGGTAGTCCGTTTGCTGTTATTTCATCTGAAAGGCAGTGAGACAGAACTAGCTTGCTAGTTCGTTTTTCGACGCGAAGCTAGCCTTTAGGGAACCCCCGCAAGCACAAAGAGGACTCTAGTGTCCGGATTTTCCGAACGCTAGAGTCCCTTTGTGTACTGCGCTGTAGCATTAACTATATAGGAGACTTATGTCACAGCCCCTTTGAGGATTGATAGAAAATAAGAATTAGGCCATATCACCGACAGGCATGTTGGGTGCTTCGTTGGAACTTGGTTCTTCATTAAATTCAATTTGTAAACTCAATACATTGTCACCAGCTTTAACTTCAGTGCCTGTTTGCTTTGTCAAAGTGATATTATCAAATTCAGGAGAGTTAGTAATCGTTACAATAACCGTGTCATCAAGACCGGCTTTTTTGATTGTCGGATCCCAAAATTCAATCAATTCTTGACCTTTCTTAACTTGCTGTCCTTCTTCAACGTAGGAAACAAAGCCGGTTCCTTTTAGCTTTACGGTCCCAAGGCCAATATGAATTAACATTGCAACTCCTTTGTCGCTCACTAATCCAACAGCATGACGAGTGGTAAAGACTTGACGAATAGTGGCATCAAATGGCGCTAGAACGCGGCCATCACTTGGTTTAATTGCAAACCCTTGACCAGCTGCCCCAGTTGAAAATGTCTGATCATTAACATCGCTAAGTTTAATCAATTCACCAGAAATTGGTGTTGGAATATCAACGGTTTGAGTTGGAGTATTTAAATCATCACTATTAAGTTTTTTACCCCAAGTCTTTTCAAGTTCGGCTACAATTGCCGCGTGCTTTTCTTCGCTTAAAATAACTTTTTTAGCAAAGACAACGATAGCAATGATGAGGAGAACAGACGGAACAGCGAACATCAAGAGTTTAAAATTAGTTCGGCCAGCAGCAGTAATTGTTGATGCGGTCGCACCGGTCGTCATTCCTGCGATAATTGCGACTTGACCAACAACACCATTAGCTACAGCTCCGCCAAATTTGTCAATTAACGGCCGGACAGATAAAGCAAGGGACTCATCACGGTGTCCTAATTTTAACTGTCCGTATTCAACAGAGTCAGTAATGATCATTAGCACGATTAGGAAGACCATTGGTTGTGGGAAGCCAAACATTGAAGCGGCGATTAAAACCAGCGCAAGATTGTCTCCAGCAACAGAGAAGAGGGCGATTCCACAAAGCATAAAGACTAGTAAACTCGTAAAAAGTGCTTTACGACTAAGATGCTTCGAGAATAGTGGGAAAAGGGAAGTACCGATGATTCCTAAGAAAACATTGATAGTAGAAAAGATTGAGAATGCTTTAGGAGCTCCCATGATGTAAGTAAAGTAGTAAACTTCAAGTGAGTTGATGATATTAATGCCTACACAGTAAAAGAGGTAAGCACAAGCAACCCACATTAATTGGTCATTACCAGAAAGCGCCTTAAAAATTCCAACAACGCCGACAGTATCTTTTTTGTTTTTCCGAATATCACTATTAACTTCACGAGTAAAAATCCCAACGCCCCAAGCTGAGAGCATTGCAAGTGAACAAATAATTAGGGCAAACATAAACCATCCGCGACTATCTCCAGTACTGGTATTAGTAGCAGAGAAGTAAATAACGGCAGGCATAACGATGATTCCAACCATTCCCCCGCCAATAGTCGAACCGACACGGGCAAAAGTGGCAGTTTTTTCCCGTTCCCGAGAATCAGTTGTTAGAGATGGTAACATTGACCAAAAACCAACGTCCTTAAATGAATAGAAGATATCCATTGTAATGTACAAAATTCCAAAAACAACAAGGTAGGCAATTGCGTTCTTTTTATAAAGCCCACCCATATTAGTGAAAAGAATTAACAAAATAATAGCAGAAATCGTTCCCCCAATAACAACCCATGGACGGAAGTGTCCCCACCGTGTCTTGGTGCGATCAATCGCATTTCCAATAAAAGGGTCAATAAAAAGTTCAACAAAACGCAATAACATATAAAAGGGTCAATAAAAAGTTCAACAAAACGCAATAACATAATGATAAGGGTAACGATGCTAATCATTTTGTTATCTAAAGCTCTGTTACCAGTATCAAATAGGTGCGATGTGATGAACATTATAAGGTAGCCACATAAAAGGCCATAGAATGAGTCATTTCCAAAAGCTCCAAAACTGTAAGCAAGCCGCTCACGCATGGTCATTTTGGTTTTTCCCTCAGTATCCATGATTTTTCCTTCTTTCTATGAATAGCAGTAAAGCAATTTTATGTATTCGCTTTCATTACAAGTTATTATATTTGCTAAACGCTTAGCAAACCATGGACTTCTTTACCGGCTTTTTGTTATTATCGTTATAGAACAAATTGACATGTTAAATCCATTAGCCCTATGGGTTTAGTAGTTTTTATTTTGTAAGTAAGAACAAATATCCATTGAAAATGGCAAAATGTTACAGAAAAAAGGAGGATTTAAATGGATAGTGAATATAAAAGTATCTCATGGAAAAGCTTAGAAAGTAACATCTTATTTATCGGACAAGATGTTTGTCCACCTAATTATTTTTATCGTGGTAATAATGTTCGGGACAATTATGTTATTCACTATATTCAGGAGGGACAGGGCGTTTTTTCCTCAGCAAATCATAATGCAGTTAGTTTGAAGGCGGGGGATGTTTTTATCTTGCCTAAGGGTGTCCCTTGTTTTTACCAGGCAGACGGTGAAAATCCGTGGAAGTATTTTTGGATCGGCTTCTCGGGGATAAAAATTAATACTATGTTGCAGGGATCAACTCTCGCTAGAAAAAGGTATTTGCGCCAAGTTCAACAAAGTAAATTTTATACTAGTCTGCGCCGGCTTTATAATACGTTGCGTGCGCCTAGTTCATTGCCTAATGATATATTAGTTGAGTCGCTTACTTACGAGATGTTTTATCATCTTGTAACGGAATATCCGAATAAACAAGAAAAAGACAGCAGCATGGCTAATAAGCAAATTAGGCTGGCTATTTACTATCTTCAAGAAAACTATCGCAAAAGTGACTGTACAATTGCAAATCTGTGTCAGCATATTAATATTTCGCGAAGCTATCTCTATACGATTTTTAAACGTGAAATGAATCTATCTCCACAAAAATATTTATCACAGTTACGGATGGAGGATGCTAAGCAGTTATTGCTTAATTCAAATAACCCGATCCAAGAAATTGCTCACCGCGTTGGGTATAAAGATGAATTTACTTTTTCAAAGGCGTTTAAGCGTTATGATGGGTTTAGTCCGCAGATATTCCGTAAAAATATTAGGAAAAATTAAAAGAGCCATGATTAGAAAATCCTAATCATAGCTCTTTTTAAATTACTTACGAACATTAAGAATTCCTTGGCCGATACCAGTAGGTGTATCTTTTTTAGCGTCAAGCATAATACCGCTGGCTTGACGCTTTTCAGCAGCTTGTTTGTGCATTGCTAAGAATAAATCGTTCATTGTAGTCATATGTAAATACCTCCGTTGATTGATTTTATTTTTTAAGTAATTAATTATCATTTTAGTGGCTCAGTAGCGAGCGTTTACTACTATAAAAGCTTTATATATCAATGTCAACAGGGTGTTTTAGGTTGTCCAAAAATTCACTAATAAGTCGAAAACGGTTTATTCTTTGTGGTTAAGGTTATGTTCATTATTTATTTTTTATGAAATTTACAATAAAAAAATGACTTTCACAAAGTTGTGATAAGCCATTTTAATAGGATATTTAGTTGTTTTCACGAGAGTAAGATGCAATATCAGCAAGAATTTCGTTCATAAATGCATCTTGGCTCATTTCATTTTGATCCTTTTCTCCATACTTACGTACTGAGACACCATTATTATTCTTTTCGTCATCACCAACAACAAGAGTATATGGAACCTTTTGGGTCTGTGCTTCCCGAATCTTGTAGCCCATCTTTTCATTACGGTGGTCAACAACAACACGAATATTAGCAGCCTTCATCTTCTTAGCAAGTTCGTCAGCGTATTCGCCATGAGCGTCTTCGTTAACAGGAATAATATGAACCTGTTCGGGAGCTAACCAAGTTGGGAAAGCACCCTTATAAATTTCAGTTAGGTAAGCAATGAACCGTTCCATGGTACCAACAACACCACGGTGAATCATAACTGGTTGATGTTCTTTACCATCTTGACCAACATAAGTAAGACCAAAACGTTCTGGAAGCATAAAGTCGAGCTGGATAGTTGACATTGTTTCGTCGTTACCAAGAGCAGTCTTAGTTTGAATATCAAGCTTTGGACCATAGAAAGCAGCTTCACCTTCAGCCTCGTAGTAATCAAGGTTAAGGTCGTCCATTGCAGACTTCAACATTGATTGGGACTTTTCCCACATTTCATCATTAGCATAGTACTTCTTAACGTTCTTAGGGTCACGGAGCGAAAGACGGAAGCTGTAATCAGTGATATCAAAGTCTTCATAAACACTCATGATAAGCTTTAAAATCTTAGCAAATTCTGCACGAATTTGGTCAAGGGTTACAAAAGTATGACCATCATTCAAAGTCATTTCACGTACCCGTTGAAGGCCAGAAAGCGCCCCTGATTTTTCGTAACGGTGCATCATACCAAGTTCGGCAATCCGTAATGGTAGATCACGGTATGAACGGATGTGATGCTTGTAGACTTGAATATGACTTGGGCAGTTCATTGGCCGCAATTCAAGCATTTCGCCATCACCCATGTCCATTGGCGGGAACATATCGTCACGGTAGTGTTCCCAGTGGCCAGAAGTCTTATATGCATCAAGGTTCATTAAGACTGGAGTATAAACATGCTTGTAACCATCGGCAACTTCGCGGTCAATGATGTAACGTTCGATTGTCCGACGAATAGTGGCACCCTTTGGCATCCAGTATGGCAAACCAGCACCAACTTTTGGATCGACAAAGAAGAGGTCAAGTTGATTACCGATAACCCGGTGATCACGTTCCTTAGCTTCTTGACGTTTCTTTAGGTCTTCTTCAAGAGCATCCTTCTTATAGAAAACAGTACCATAAATTCGTTGAAGCATTGGATTTGATGACATACCTTTCCAGTAAGCACCAGCAACGGAAAGTAAGCGGAGGTTCTTAACAACATTACCATATAGGAGGATATCATCGTCAGCAACAGCTTTAACATCACCTAATTGATACATTGCAATCATGCCATCTTTGGCATTTTCATTGATTAATTCTGTTGAGAACCGGTCTTCTTTAACTTCAGCAAGCGCATCATCAACAGGAACTTCGACAAATTCTACCTTAACATCATTCTTTGCCATTCCTTTAATGACGTCTTCAAGAGCAGGTAATTCATCTGCCGAAACTTGTTGATTATCCTTATCTGAGTCTACATGGAACCCATCTTCATCAGCAACAGCTTCACCGAGACGGATACCCTTAAATTCTTGCTTTAAAGCCGCTTTTAGCATTAATGCTGAAAGTTTACGTAATGCTTCTAATCCTTCTTTTGAATCCCGATCGATCTTTTTAACTGATCCATCTGGGGACATAACAGCAACTTGAGCCATAGTGATCTCTCCTTTAATATAAATAAAAAGCGTCCCTGATGCCTATTTAAAAGCATCAGGGACGTTAATTAACAATAATTAGCGTGGTTCCACCCATCTTTAGGACACACTAGTAGTATCCTCTCTAAGGTGCAGTAACGGACACGATCCGACTAGCCTTATGTCGGCTAATAATAAGGGAAGGTGGTACATCAATCATCATCGCTCACAAATACTTCCACTCAAGGTATTTGCTCTCTGTAGAGGATTCAGAATATGCTTATCCTTCAATCAATTGTCTTGATTATAGCACGCTATAAACTATTGACAACCCTTTTTACAAAATTAATGGGTAGTATTTTGGTGGGGCTGTACTGGTTGCGGATTACTCTGCTGTTGCGAATTATTATTTTGGTTACTTTGGCTTGATTGTTGTCCAGAGTTATTAGAGGATGGTTGACTATTCGATTGTTGCCCTGCGTTATTAGGTTGATCATGATGTTCTGTTGGTTGTTGTGGTTGCTGTGTTGAAGTAGACCCGGCAGTTGGTTGTTGCTGATTTGTAGAATGCTGGTCTCTTGTTGAGGCATTATTAGAACGGGTAGGGGAAGAAATGCTGTAGGTATCTTGAATATCATCGTTGTTATTATCATTGCTAGAACGATGCTTGTGACTACTACTATTACTGCTGCTTTTTTTATGTTTCTTTTTATGCGACGAAGTGCTTGTAGAAACTGTTGTATCACTATTGTCAACATTGACTGGATCTTGTTGTTTTACTAAGAAAATAACAATTGTAGCGATTAGGACAACTAAAAGAAATCCCAAGATAACCTTAAACATCCGCCGAGAGATACCATAGGGGTTCTTTTTCTTTGCGCTGGTGTTTTTGGTGGGATTGTGCTTACGCGGCGCTGGTTGTTTTGGCTTGCGACTAAAGAGTGACCGCTTCTTTTTTTCTTCACCCGGCTTTGGTGTGTCATATAATTCAACCCGAGTTGGACGACGCTTTTCATTATTTTGATTATTGTCTTGCTTATTATTCAATGATTTCACCTCATACTTAATGAGTAATATATCTAGTTACTTATTATACCATGGAGATGCTAGATGTATTAAAAAATGGCCGACTCATAAGGGGCCGACCATCTTTTGTATTTCTTCATAGCTATTTTGAGGGGGATAGTATAGAAGAAAAAATAGGGGTTTATTTATATTAGGGATTGTTTATACTATACCGTTTAAGTATGAATATTTTGTGAAAGAACATTAACAAAATAAAAAAAGCTGAAAAACTTTTCAGCTTTTTGAAATTATTCTTCAGCAGCTTCTTTTAATTGAGCTTCATGTTGGCCGAAACCTTTTCCTTCAGCAGCAAAGCGTTTATCACCTTTATAAAGCTCAACACATGTCCAAATTAAGAGGACAAGAATAACAATAATTGTGATATATGCTAAGACATCTGAGGTTCCTTTTGACCAAAGACCGAAACCTTCATAAGTAGCTGGAAGGTTATATAGGTTTAAGAAAGTAAGAGCTACTACAGAAACCCAACCGCAGACTTTAACCCAGCCACGATTCTTAAATTCACCCATTTCTACTTCACTGTTAGTCATCATTAATAATGGCAACATTGAGAATGGAAGAGCAAAGGCTAAGAATACCTGTGAATTTTCCATTAAAAGGTTCAAAGCAGTATGCTGTTGGATAGTATTTTCACCACTAGTCATCGCAACACAAGCAAGAACAGGAACAACGGAAATAATCCGAGTTACAAGTCGACGTGCCCAAAGAGGCATCTTCATGTGAATGAATCCTTCCATGATAACTTGTCCAGTTAAGGTACCAGTAATGGTTGAATTTTGTCCAGAAGCAAGTAAGGCGACAGCAAACAGTGTTGACAATACTCCGGATTTAGCAACTGCAATTAAAACAGGATTGCTAAGCATTGAAGTATTATTTAAGGCATCGTATAGTCCGAAGAAAGAACTGTCTTGAACAGCACCCGTCTTAAATACGGCAACCCCCATAATTAAAAGCAGGGAGTTAACGATAAATGCAAGGGATAATTGAATGTTTGAATCCCAAGTTGTAAAACGTACGGTTTGACGAATACTGTCGAGATCGTTATGATCGATTTTCCGTGTTTGAGAGATTGCCGAGTGGAGGTATAAATTATGTGGCATAACAGTTGCCCCGATAATACCTAAAGTACCAGTTAATGGCGTAATTCCACCAATTTCTGGGTGCTGAGCAATAGCTTTTGCAGAAGGAAGTAGCCCCATAAATACACCACCCCAGTTAGGATTGGATAGTGCTACTTGGTATGCAAAAACAAACAAAATAACTAAAATCAAACAAGCTACGATTGCTACGATTTTTCGGAAACCAATCTTGGTTAGTAATAGTAATACTAAAACATCAAGAACAGTAATGAATACAGCTGGAATTAACGGAATATGGAATAGCAGGTTTAAAGCAATGGCTGCACCAATAACTTCGGCGATATCAGTAGCCATAATTGCTAATTCAGTCATAATCCACAAAATAATACCTAATGCTTTACCGGTACGTGCCCGTGTTGCCTGAGCAAGGTCCATTTGACTCACGATTCCGAGTTTAGCCGCCATGTATTGAAGCAACATCGCAATCAAACTTGAAATCAAGATAGTAGTCATTAAGGTATATTGGAAGCTTTGTCCCCCAGTAATAGATGTTGACCAGTTACCTGGATCCATGTATCCAACAGCAACTAACGCACCAGGGCCGGAATATGCAAATAATGTTCGCCAGAATCCCTTTCCTTGGGGAACTTCGACAGTCCCGTTAATTTCTGCCAGTGACTTACCGTTAGCATATTCAATTAAGTGATGCTTACGGTGTTGATTTTTTGTGTCGTCCACGCCAAATCCACCTTTCATTTAATTTTTGTTAATTAGATTGGAAATCATAATTAACTTAGTTCGAATACTTTGTTAGGGTAACATAAAAAAATATATCCTGCAATGGAAAATCACCGTTATATTACCCTTTTGAACGTTTGTTGAGGGCTGGTGAGGGATAATGTTTGGCTTGCCTAATGTATGTTAAGCGCTTACGAAAAAAGTTAAAAATTTTCAAAAGTTTAAATAGTATATTTATAGTAGAAATATTCTACAATACATTTTTGCAGTAATCGTAAAAAAGACTTTGTGAAATTGTCGTAACATCTGGATGCTAGGTAAAACCATTTATTTCAGGATTGAACTTTGGATAATACTTAGTGAAGAAAAAAATCTTTTAAATTTACTATTTTTCAGTGAATGCTGTTAAATGGGCATTTATTGACTGAAGCGGGGATGAAGTTTAACGTTTTAGTAACCAAAAAAGAATGTGAGATAATTGTTGGACGTTTGACAATTAAGGCGTTTTCACACTATACTAGCTTTTGACAAATGATTAAATTCACAAGAGAGGTATTTGAATATGAAGGCACTTGTTTTAACAGGTAAAAAGCAACTTGAAATTGAAGATATTAAAGAACCTGAAATCAAACCTGATGAAGTTTTGATTCATACAGCCTATGCAGGTATCTGTGGTACTGATAAGGCATTATATGCAGGTCTTCCTGGCTCAGCATCTGCTGTTCCTCCAATTGTATTAGGACATGAAAACTCAGGTGTTGTTGCTAAGGTTGGTTCAGAAGTTACTAACGTTAAGGTTGGTGACCGTGTAACTGTTGACCCTAACATCTACTGTGGCCAATGTAAGTACTGCCGGACACAACGTCCAGAATTATGTGAACACCTTGACGCTGTTGGTGTTACCCGGAACGGTGGTTTTGAAGAATACTTCACAGCTCCTGCTAAGGTTGTATACCCAATTCCTGATGATGTTTCACTAAAGGCAGCAGCAGTTGTTGAACCAATTTCATGTGCAATGCACGGTGTTGATTTACTTGAAACTCATCCATACCAAAAGGCTTTAGTATTGGGTGATGGTTTTGAAGGTCAATTATTTGCTCAAATTTTAAAGGCTCGGGGAATTCACGAAGTTACTTTAGCAGGCCGCTCTGATGAAAAGCTTGAAAATAACCGTAAGCACTTTGGCGTTAAGACAATTAACACTACCAAAGAAGAAATTCCTGCTGATGCGTTTGATATTGTAGTCGAAGCTGTTGGTTTACCTGCAACGCAAGAACAAGCTCTTGGCGCAGCTGCTCGTGGAGCACAAGTATTAATGTTTGGTGTTGGTAACCCTGATGACAAGTTCTCAGTAAACACTTACGATGTCTTCCAAAAGCAGCTTACTATCCAAGGTGCATTCATCAATCCTTACACATTTGAAGATTCAATTGCGCTTCTTTCATCTGGCGTTGTTGATCCTCTTCCACTCTTCTCCCATGAACTTGATCTTGATGGAGTAGAAGATTTTGTCAGTGGTAAGTTAGGCAAAGTTTCAAAAGCTGTTGTAAAGGTTGGCGGCGAGGAAGCTTAGTCTTTATATGCTAAGAAATAAAAATTAGAGGGAATGAGCTGAGTTAGCTTACTGGTTTCTCTTTCTTACTTCTTTAATTAGAATTTGAACCATGATTTTTGATTTTTTCAAAAATTGTGGTTTTTTTATTTTTTGCCCTAAATGTTGACATGGTGTCACTTGAGTGTTAAAGTTAAGCTACTTTGATGAGTGACACGGTGTCACTGGATGGCTGGAGGGAAAATAATGCCTAGCACAACATTTCAGAATTTGAATTTAGAAAAAAAGAATCACATTAATGACGCACTATTAACAGAATTTAGTAGTCATAGTCTTGCTAGTGCGCAAGTAGCACGGATTGTAAAGCAGGCTGGAATTGCCCGTGGCGCATTTTATAAGTATTTTGATGATTTACGGGACGCATATCAGTATATGTATCGTGTTGCTATTCAAGATATTCACACCCCAATCACGCAATCAAACCACATGTTGACAGCAAGTGATTATATTGACCAAATTCAAGCTTTTGTTAATGAGATTAATGGAAGTCGTTATCGCGATTTTATGAAATTACACTTTCAAACAAATGAAGGCTTAATAAGAGATGAATCGAATCCGTATATTAAACCGCATAATGACTTAGAGTGGGGAGTGATGGTATTAAGTCATGAAACAATTAAAGACTGTCTTCTTCAGCCAGCAAAGCAAGAAGAAGCAATAGAAAGGCTAGCTAAAGCACTATCCGCATTATTGCAATAGGAGGTAAGAAACATGTTTTTAGCACTTAAAGAGATGAAGCATGAAAAACTCCATTATGGGTTAATTACAGCCATGATTGTTTTGATTAGTTATTTGATGTTTTTCTTAATGGGAATGATGTTAGGACTACAAAATGAGAATGATGCTGCAATTAAAGAATGGGGGACGCAAACTGTGTTCCTAAATAAAAATAGCAATGATAACCTCAGCCAATCGTTAATTACCCGGAATCAGTTGCCGACCAAAGAACAGAAACATATAGCACTCGTCGGTCAAGCACCAGTTGTATTAAAAACAGGTGGTGCCAGCAAGGAAAGCGTTCAATTTATCGGGCTTGATCCAGATCAGTTTATTTCCCGGGAAAAGGTTAAAGTAACGAGTGGTCATAAAGCAGAAAAGAGTAATGAGATTGTTGTTGATGAAAGCTTAAAGCATGACGGCTACCATTTAGGCGATCAAGTAACCATCAATTCGCAAAACGATAAATATAAAATTGTCGGATTCGTAAAAGATGCCAAGATGAGTGTTGCACCGGTTGTATATGGCGATTTATCGACATGGCGTAACTTACGCGGTGTAAATAATCAAGTTGTTGCAAGTGGAGTATTTTCGGACCAGCGGCTAAGTAAGAATGATTATCCTAAACTGGAGCATTATCCAGTTAAAGAATTTATTAATAAGTTGCCTGGATATTCAGCCCAAAATAATACATTTACGTTTATGATTGGCTTTTTAATGGTAATTTCATTGATTGTTATCGCGGTTTTCTTATATATTTTAACGATGCAAAAGATTAGTCACTATGCGGTAATGCGTGCGCAAGGGATTCCGGCCCGTCACCTTATTTTAGCGACAATAACCCAGTCTGTTATTTTGATGGTATGTGGGGTCTTGGGCGGAATTTTACTAACATTCATTACTAAATTAGTTATTCCGACATCAGTACCTGTGATTATGAATTGGCCGATAATTGCTTTAATGGCCGTGGGACTGATTATTTTAGGGATGATTGGATCACTTCTACCAGTAAGGATGATTGTAAAAATTGACCCAGTAAAAGCACTAAATTAATTTAGGAGGTATGCCTTATGTCGACAATGAAAATCTTAAACGTTAATAAGTATTATGGTCAGGGGATTAGTCGGGTTCACGTCTTAAAAGATATTAATTTTACTGCTCAGGCGGGGGAAATGAACCTGATCCTAGGACCATCCGGCTCAGGAAAAAGTACATTTCTAACAATTGCTGGTGGACTACAAACACCAACCTCTGGGAAGGTGCTGATTGACGGAATTAACCTACAGGAACTTTCGCCGAAAAAACGTGATGAGTTACGGCTAAAAAAGATTGGTTTTATCCTTCAATCGTATAATTTGCTCCCTTATCTAGATGTTGCCGACCAATTTAAGCTTGTCGATAAGATCAAGAAAAGCGGTAACGTTTCACGTGAAATGTTTGAAGAATTACTAGAAAAATTGGCAATTAAAAACTTATTAAAACAATACCCGTCTGAACTATCTGGTGGTCAAAATCAGCGGGTTGCTATTGCCCGTGCTTTATATACTGATCCAGCAATAATTCTTGCCGATGAACCAACAGCAGCCCTTGATAGTAATTTAGTAAGAATTGTTGGTCAATTATTTCATGATATGGCTAAGAAAAAAGGAAAAGCTGTAATTGCCGTTACGCATGATTTACGGTTGAAAAAATATGCCGATCACGTTTATGAATTAGCTGACGGGAAACTTACTGAGGAACATAAAATTCCCCAGGAAATAGTATAAGTAATGGTAAAGGATTATTGAGGAAGTTTATATTTTGTCCTTACTATTGTTATAATTATGATACTTATTAATGGTAAGGGGAGGGCAAAATGGCTTTTTTAGAACTAAAAAATATTTATAAATCATATTACCTCGATAAAGAAGAGTTTCCAGTTCTTAAGGGAATTAACCTTCAATTTGAGCGAGGCGAATTCGTATCAATCCTCGGGGAATCTGGCGGTGGAAAATCAACACTAATGAATATTATTGGTGGCCTTGATCGTGACTTTAACGGTGAGGTACTAGTAAATGGTAAGATTTTAGATCATAAAAAAGAAAAGCAGCTTGATAGCTATCGGCGAGCAACGGTAGGCTATATCTATCAGTCCTATAATTTGATCTCCCATTTAACTGTCTTAGATAATGTGCTAGTTGCTTTAGATATGACAACCTTATCTAAGGAAGAACGACGTAAAAGGGCGTTAGAGCTATTAGATAAAGTTGGGCTAAAAGATCAAGTGAAAAAACACCCTAATCACTTGTCGGGTGGTCAGAAACAACGGGTAGCAATTGCCCGCGCATTAGCAAGCGATCCACAAATTATCATTGCTGATGAACCAACTGGCGCGCTTGATTCCAAAAATACCCAAGAGGTTCTAGAACTTTTAGATAATATTGCTCGTGATGGGAAATTAGTAATTGCAGTAACCCATTCCCAAGAGGTAGCTGATAATGGAACACGAATTGTTCATCTAGCTGATGGAAAAATCGATGGTGATGAGGAATTACGCCCTTCATATCCAATTCCGCCTGACCCAACAAATATTACTCCGCGAACTTTACCCGCAATGGCTAGCTATCGGACAGCATTCAAGCATTTAACTTATAATTTCTGGCGGAATTCATTAATTATGCTAGGGACCGCAATTGGTATTTTTGCTGTGTTGCTTTTTAGCGGATTAGGGAATGGAATTAATGGTTATATTCAAAATCAAATCAATTCATTAGCCAATCCTCAAGCGATAACAGTTTTTAAGAATACAACGGGGAAGAAAATGACCCAAGAACAACTTCAGTCTTCCCTCGGCCAAACAATGGCTGCCGATCCGCAATCGATGACAATCAGTCATCATAATATAAAGCGGCTTAGTAGGATTGACAATGTGTCGTCTGTTCAACCGGGAATCTTAGTTAGTGCTTACCAGTTATCTTATAATGGCAACAAACAAAGTGGGACGTCACTTAACACTTGGAGTAAGGCAAATACTACGGACTCAGTGAAGCAAGGCCATCAGCCTAAAAATGGTGAAATTGTTCTTGCTAAGCAGCAGGCAATTCAGCTTTTGAGTGCTAAAAATTATAAGCAGATGGTAGGGAAAACAATTACATTGTCATTTAATTGGGTTGATAAGAATAATAATCCAGTACCAGTGACCGGGAAATTTAAAGTCGCCGGTATTACAGAAGGTGCCAGCACAACCACCGCAATTACCTACCAATCGATGCAACAATTATTAAGGGACGCAAATGCATCAACAGCAGCGAATGTTGTAACAGTAAATGTTAAAAACCTTGATAAAGTTCAAACCGTTGCTAACAAAATTGATGACCTTAGAGATGGCAATAATAAGCGTGTCTTAGGCGCAGTAACAGTTGGGTCAATCCTAAAAACGGTGAATACTTACGTCAGTCTTGCATCTACTGTTCTTGCATCAATTGCAGGAATCTCATTGCTGGTATCAGCTTTAATGATTATTGTTACGATGTATATGTCAGTATCGGAACGAACAAAAGAAATCGGCATTTTACGAGCATTAGGAGAAAGAAAAAAAGATATTCGGCGGTTATTTACTTCGGAATCTGTTTTTATTGGATTGTTTTCAGCACTCTTGGCTTTAATAATTGTGGCAGTTGTAACGGTAATAATAAACCACGCTCTGTATGGTTTAATTAAGTACAATATTGTCCAAATAACATTTGGAAACGTTATTTTTGCAGTTGTGATTGCGGTTGTAATTTCATTTATTGCGGCCCTTCTCCCAGCACGACGAGCAGCCAATCTTAATCCAATCGATGCTTTAGCAGCTGACTAGCGAAAAAACACCAATTTAAATTGGTGTTTTTTATTTTTTAAAAATTATTCTTAGGCAAGCCGAAAAATAGTGTATAATTATATTTGGAGGTGTTGAACTTGACAACAATATATGTTCACAATAATAATCAATCACAAACCGTTGCCTGTTCTGATGGTACCCAAGGTGTAATGAGGGTTAAAGATAATGGCGTTGTACCACATTACAGTTTTAAGTTTTATAGCCATGCGCATTTAGGTTTTTGGCTAGATAAAACGCAATTTCGTGATGGTAAGTCACTAATTGTAAAAGGTATATTAGAGAATGAAAAGTTTAAGATCCGATTTATCGACTAACAAAAAGGACGCTTAGAAGTCATGTACTAAGTTAATCTTAGAATGAGTTCTAAACGTCCTTCTTTAATTACAATTGGAGGATCCCAATTAATATTCACTAAATTAAATAATTTTTTCAGCATGACTCAAAACATCGGCAATTAAGGTCATTACCTGTGGATCTTCGAGATGATAAATTACGGTTTTACCTTCTCGACGTTGCTGAACTAAATTATATTTTCGTAATAGCTGCAGTTGGTGGGACACCCCCGATTGTTCCCAGTTCAACTTCATACTAATTTCTGAAACGCTCATTGAATGTTGAATAAGCAGATATAATAACTGCAATCGTTTCGGATTGCCAAGCAACTTAAATAATTGGCTGATTTTATTAACGTTTGGAATATCAGTCGTCCGACGGTTTACCACGATAAATACCACTTACTTTCTATAAACTCCCTAATGTTAGTTCGTGAATATTAATAATAAACTGCTTACTCTTATTCTAAAACAGACGAAGACGTTTTTAAAACAAAAAAAGCAAAAAGTATAGATTTTCTTATACTTCTTACTTTTATTGAATATAAATATATTTATTGAAAAGGGACTACAATGCTAAACGTTGACCAACAAAAATAGTGTAAGGACTTTGGATGTTGTTCTTAGCAGCAATTGTTCGCCAGTTTAATCCGTGGTAGGCAGCGATCTTGGAAAGCGAATCACCGTTTTGGACTACATAACTGCCGTGCCCTGTGGTTGAACGGTAATTGTTTGTCTGTGTACTAGTTGAGCGAACATTCGTAGCTGTTCCACTAACATGTAGTTGTTGACCAACCCGAATTAAGTTTGGATTACTAATATGGTTAGAGGAAGCTAACGCTGAGGTAGTGGTATGGAAACGTACGGCAATACCAGAAAGGGTGTCTCCTTGTTGAACGGTATATGTACCATTGCTTACGCTAGTTTGGTGGTTAGTGTTATTTTGCTTAGCTGGCGTTGAAGAACTGGCTTGGCTATTTTGCCGAACAGTTAGAACTTGGCCAACCCGAATTAGATTAGGATTAGTAATATGATTTAACTGCGCCAAGTTACTATAAGTAGTGCTGAACTTGCTTGCAATGCCAGAAAGCGTATCACCACGTTGAACAGTGTAGGTATTTACATTGTTATTGTCGTTCTTAGCTTTATTTTGCTTAGCTGGTGTTGCTGGCGTATTGTTTTGTTGTTGGTTAGCATTTTGCCGAACTAATAGCCGCTGACCAACATAAATCCGATTAACATTGTGGATATCATTTAATGATGCGAGCTTACTTACAGTAGTATTGAACTCACCTGCAATTCGTGATAAAGTGTCGCCGCCCTTAACCGTGTAGTAACCAGTGTTTGAAACAGTTACATTTGTTTCTGGTGTTTGCGCACTTTCTGTTTGCTTGTTAGTAACAACTTTGCCTGATAGTGCGACGGCATCTAATTGGTTTAAGTTGTACGTTTGAACAAAACGAATTAAAGTACTAGCATAATTTGGATCAGTAGCATAGCCGTCTTGGCGAAGTTTTCTTGCAACTGAAGCATAATCAGTATCACCAAGCAAGTTACGGTAGCGGCTATTTACGTTAAGGAAACGACCATGGTCAGCCACTGATTCAGAATTGTTTGCATAAGCCCGGAAGTTAGCATTTACATATACGCTACGACCATTGTAAACTTCACGAGTACGCATAGTAATTGAGTTACCATTGTATGAACCTTTAATTCCAAAAAGGTTATGTGCTTGCGTAGATAAGCCTGAACGACCCCAGCCGCTTTCTACGATAGCTTGAGCAACGGTAACTGAAGGAAGGACTTTGTATTTATTCCAACCTTCGATAGCGCCAGGAGCAACGCTTTGGATAAATGCTTGTTGTGATGCATTATTACTAAAATGGAGGCTATTGAGATCAGTAGTATTTTCTTGGCTGGCGCTAGTAGCTTGTGGAGTAGCTGGAGTTGCCTGCTTTTGTTCACTGGCTTGGGAAGATGCAGGAGTGGCAGCAGAGGCAACGGTTGATGAAGCCTGACTTTCAGGTGTGGTTGCACTGCTTGCAGGGGTTGCACTAGCACTTGAAACGGTACTTTGGGTAGCACTTGAAGCACTGTTACTGTCATTATTGCTTTGATTATTGGTAGCAGCGACCGGTTGAGCAGACGTTGCAGGTGCATTATCGGCGGCATGGGCAACGGCACCAGTAGTAGTTAATAAGGTGACGGCAGTTAATCCGGCAAACATCCATTTCTTTCCGCTTTTATACATTTTGAAATGGGTTGATGGATCAGTATTAGATTGACGATTCATTGGCAGAGACTCCTTTTTATATATTAAAGTTCTTAAACGCAATATTTATAAGTGGCTTGTTAATCATTTCATAAATTAGAATGCTGAAAAAGCACTAAAATGTTTAAGAAGTTCTAAAGATTTCAACTACTATAAAACTAGCATTAATTTCAATTATCGTCAATTTAATTTGGGATGGATAGTACGGTAAAAGCTTTAAATCCGTTGTTTAAGTCTTGTTAAATCAATAATTAGTTGATTCATATGTCCTTTTTATCAATTGAAAAACAATTTAAAACAAATGACAGAATAAACATATGTAACTATAATGCTTTTTAGAGAATTGTAAATTAAGTTCAAAAATAATCATCGATTGTTCAAATACAGTAGGCTATAATAAAGTAGTTTAAATTATTAATTGATTGAAATGAGTAGTAAACGAGGAGTTTTAAAATGGTTGCTAAATTAAAAGATGTCGCCCAACTGGCTGGTGTTTCAGTAACCACAGTTTCACGGGTAATCAATAATTATGGTTCGTTGAGTCAAAAGACAATTGATAAGGTTCATGCAGCGATGAGGGAGTTGAACTACCAGCCAAACGCGCTAGCGCGGGCAATGCAAGGAAAACCGTCAAAATTTGTCGGCTTAATTTTTCCAAACCTAACCAATCCTTTTTTTGCCGAATTAGCTAATGAATTGGAACATCAACTGTTTAAAAAGGGATATAAGACGATTATTGCCTCTTCAGCACAAAATCCTGAGATAGAGCATGAATATTTAAATATGTTAATGGCTAATCAGGTAGACGGGATAATATCAAGTTCACATAACCTTGATATTGATGAGTATCACCAATTGACTGCGCCGATTGTATCATTTGACCGATATTTAGCAGATAATGTTCCAATTGTGGCCGCAGATAGTTACCATGGTGGCGAATTGGCAGCAAAGTATCTAGTTGAACATCATGTGCAGCACTTAGCGGTTATTGTCGACGAGGATACGTCCGTGTCACCAACGATTAATCGGATTCAGGGAGCACTTGATTTTCTAAATAAGCAAAATCTTGATTTTGAACCATTAGCAATTCAAGAGTTAGACTTAGAAGCGACTTTCCCAGGAGATTATGACGGGGTCCTTGCTTCGAATGATGTTCAAGCATTAACTATCTATAATCTTTATCGTCAAGCTGGCAAACAATTGAATAGTGACTTTTTTATCACTGGCTACGATGGTTCACATTTGATTAGGAAGATAGCGCCATACTTGCCAACAGTTATTCAACCAATTCCCGAATTAGCGCATGAGTTAATTCAAACATTAATGAAACGGATTAAATCTCCAAATGAAAACATTACAACAACAACGATTCCGGTTGAATTTTATCAGCCAAAATAAAAATAGTGCTCGTGGCATCAAGGCTACAAGCACTATTTTTATTTTCTCTCTAAATTGCCAAAATGGCATAAGCCGTAATATTACTTACTTTGCATGAACCGTTGAAGCAATTCGACTTCTTCTGAAGTTACTGGGGTGTTGGATGATTTAATCTCGTGAATCCGTTCAACAGATAGGTGACTGCCGAAAGCAACTTCATTATCATTTAAGTCATTTTCACGCTCAAAGTTAATCAATTCTTGAGCAAGCTCACTCAAATTGTCCATGAAATAAACTCCTCCTTAATGAATGGAATTATTGAATTAATATTCTCCTTATGTCCTATTCTAAATCAAGACACGGTTTGTTACCAAAATTTAGTTTAGCACAGTTTGAACTTATCCTAGTAGTTATTTTCTTAAATTTATCCGTTTGTTTATTAGATTTGACGACAAGCGGGTGAATTTGTGTGATAATCAAGGTAAATATTTTTAGAGAATGGGGTATGGATAAGTTATGAGTTGGAATTGGTTAGGATGGGTATCTTGGATATGTTCGATTCTCTTTTTCTGCTATGTGATCCATTATATTCGAGTACACCAGTTAATGCTGATTGCTAAGACAAAAAAGGTATTGGAAAGCAGCTTGGTGGTTCGCTACATAATTTTGCTAATTGTATCATTGGCCTGGTTAGGCAGCATGCTTTACTTAACATTCTTTAGACCAGTTGATATCAATAATCACCAAGAAACAAGGACGTCGATTACGTGTCAGCCGCTCCAAATGGGGAATAAGTCTGATGATTTTTATTATGTTTTAGCAACCCGGAGTAAAAGTGGCAAGCACCCGATTGTCTCATATACTTACTGGGCTGGAGATGATAAGTATACGACAAATTCACGATTTGGTTCAGTATCCGATGGTTCTAGAATTATTAACTTAAATGCTAGTGCTTTACCATGGGATAAGAAGCAGCTGGAAAGAGAAGACGCTAAAACCGGTCATGCATTTGCAGCCGTGATGAACGTAAAGTATAAAAATACGATAATAAACGGTTTGGGATTAAAGGCAAATCGGAATGCCGCCACATATACTTTACTGCGGGTACCGTCTGCTGATATGGTTTCTGAAAGATAAGATGAAAACACAACAAATAGTAAAATTAAAATGGGTGGCACTTGCTAGTCTTTTGAATAACACTGGTGCCGCTTTTTTATGGCCGCTAACTACGATGTATCTTCATGACTATCTTAGACAAAGCTTGACAACGGCAGGCTTTGTAATGCTTATTATGTCTATTGCAATGATGAGCGGAAATTACCTTGGTGGGTGGCTATTTGATCATTGGCAACAGTATCAAACAGCGTTATTAGGCGTTAGTTTATCGACAATTGCAATTTTTCTTTTGATTTTTATTCATGATTGGCCATGGTATGCCGTTTTAATTACGATAAATAGTTTTGGCGATGGAATTAATGCAACTATTGTGAATTCTTATGGAGCAATGGTAAGCGGTCATACCTCACGATATGTTTTTAATTACATTTATATGGCGTTTAATATTGGGGTAGTTATTGGAACCTTGCTTGTTGGAATTTTATTACCAATTAGTGTAGTAGTTGTTTTTGCTGTCGCAACTATTTTTTATGCAATGCTGCTGATGCTAGTAACATTAACTTTCAATGTCAAGCTGACGGCACTGAAAGAAAAAGCTGCTACTAAGCATCATCAACATGTTCCTAAACAATTGCATAGTCGCTGGATTATTCTTGTTTGGTTTATTTTGATAAATTATATTACAATTCACCTCAGTTACTCTTTGTGGGAAAGTGTGATGGCTGTTCATATGACTAATATGGGAATACCATTCTATGCATATAGTATGTTATGGACATTGAACGGGGTATTGATTATTGTCGGACAACCACTGGTTAATAAGTTAAGCCCCTATATGAGACTATCGACACAAATCATCATTGGGATTTTTATTTTTGCTTGCTCGTTTTTTTTATTGATTTTTGCCCGAACATTGGGAGCGTTCGTGTTAGACTTTGTTATTTTAACCATTGGCGAAATGACGAGTTTTGCAGGGTTGCCTGCCTGGATTACGCAATTGACTAATGTAGATGAAGCAGGCCATTATCAGGGGTTGCTTAATATTATGATGTCAATTGGACGAGCAATCGGTCCGTTATACGGAGGCTTTATTATTGAAAAAGGAAGTTATCAAGCCCTCTTTTTATCTGTTTTCGGAATGATGATTACTACTCTTCTGGTTATTTGCATTTATTTATGGCGCCTTCACCGGTTACAACGTCATCTTAATTTTGAGAAATAATACCCAAAATGGGGAAGCTATGGTAAAATCACTATGTATTATAAAAGCATTGATGTAGAAACAAAATACCTACGTAAATAACAGGGAACCAGTAGTATTGAGAACTGGTAGTAGGCATGATTCACCTCTACTAGCTGAATAGGTGAAAACATAGTAGCTTATTTCGGTTGACCCGTTATCGTCAGAAGTTATTTCAAACTTCATGAGGCAGTGACTGTGAGGTTATTGTAAATAGAGGTGGAACAGTGATTAATATCGCCCTCTAAGGCTTAATAAGTCTTAGGGGGCTTTGTTTTTATACATAACGAAAGGGGAATATGAAATGGAATATCAAAAGCCAAAGGGAACAGCAGATATATTACCGGGAACCACGAGTCTCTGGCAAAAAGTAGAGCAAAATGCACGGGAAGTTTTTAACCAGTATGGTTATCGTGGAATTCGGACGCCCATGTTTGAAGATTATAATGTTTTTTCACGGAATGTTGGGGATACCTCTGATATTGTAGAAAAGGAAATGTATGATTTCCATGATAAGGGTGACCGTCATATTGCGCTTCGTCCAGAAGGTACAGCTGGTGTTGTTCGTGCTTACGTTGAAAATAAGCTTTATGGACCGGAATATCCCAAACCATATAAAGTTTATTATATGGGACCGATGTTTCGCTATGAGCGGCCACAGTCAGGACGTCAACGTGAGTTTCATCAAATTGGGGTTGAAGCGTTAAATAATGAATCACCACAAATTGATGTCGAAGTTATTTCAATGGCGATGGCCCTTTTTAAGAAATTCGGTGTGCCAAATGTCAAACTAGTAATTAATACGCTTGGTGATAAAAAAGTTCGCGAAGACTACCGCGAAGCATTAATTAATTACTTAAAACCACATTATGATGAATTAAGCAAGGACTCTCAAGAACGTTTATATAAAAATCCATTGCGGGTGCTAGATAGCAAGGATGCTGGCGATAAGAAAATTGTCGCAGAAGCACCATCAATCTTAGAATATCTTGATGATGAATCCCAAGCTTATTTTGATGAAGTTCAATCCTTATTAAAAAAACTAGGGATTGATTTTGAAATTGATACCAATATGGTGCGGGGATTAGACTATTATAACCATACGATTTTTGAAATTATGTCTGATTCTTCAGTTTTCGGCGGCGGATTTACCACTGTTTGTGCTGGTGGACGGTACAATGGATTAATTAATCAATTAGGAGGTCCTGAAGAAGGTGGTATTGGCTTCGGGATGGGTGTTGAACGTTTGATGCTCCTTCTCCAAGAGGAAAACCCTGAATTTGCACCGCAAGATCAGTTAGATGTTTTCTTTGCCAGTGCCGATGCTCAAGGGGATGAATTAGCGTTTGAAGTTTTGAGTAAGGTACGTCAACATGGAATCATTGCTGATAAGGACTACAGTGGTGTGAAAGTCGGTAAGCAAATCAAAGAAGCTTTCCGACGTAACGCAAAGTATTTTGCTGTTTTTGGTTCTCGTGAAGTAGAAGAAGGAGAATTTCAATTAAAGAATGCAGCAACAAAAGATGCAGTTGATGTAAAAGTAGCTGACTTTATTGCTAATCCAGCACAATATTTGAAGTAAACAGAAAAAGAGGCAAGCGAAATTGATAAATCTCGCAACCTCTTTTTTAGTTTACAGATTAAGATGTGATTTTGATTTAGCGACAAATACTTTTGAGTGCATTATAGTTAATATTTCTATTCTTATAATCATCTAACAATGTGTTAATAAGGCGATCGAGTTCACGCTGTTCCTTTTCACTTAGGGTATGGTAGGCTGCTTCAGCAATTTTATCACGACGAATCAGTAGCTTATGGGCGGCTTGAATCCCTTCATCAGTTAGCCGAATTTTGAATTCTTCATTGTTAATAATGCTAGTAGTAGCAAGGTTATTAGCTACTAATGCCTTAGTTGCATCCTCAAGTTCACTTGGTCGATAATCAAAGTCATAAATTAATTGGCGACTTAATAGGCCGTCTTTGTGTTGCCGCAAAATCCGAAGAAGACGATGGAAATTATGACGATCAGGATAACCAGGTAGGCAGTATTCACCGCGTCGTTCTTCTTCAATATGAACATGACATTTTAAGAGTGATTGATATTCTTCAAATTCTTTAATATCTAAAAATAACTTAGTTGTTAATTCTGACATACGATTTACCTCCAAATCAATTCGCTAAAACTTCCATCACTTATTATAATAATATTAATATTGATGTATTAATAGGAAAATGCCTTGGAAGTGATTAAACTTAATTAATTGCGTATGTCCCCATATCATTTGCTACGATAACACGCCCAGCATAGGTCGCCCCATCATTTTGAGTTAAACCGACCTTATTATATGCAAATGTCACGGTAGCATTAGCTTTAACTGCTACTCCCATTACTTGTCCAGTATCAGTATTAATCCCTGATGGCATATCAACAGCGATGATAATAGCATTTGTATTATTAATGGCAGTGATAGCATCAGCATAACGTCCCTTAACAGGTCGGTCAATTCCAATACCAAACATAGCATCAACAATCAGGGTGGCATCATTGAGCGAAGTGAGATCAGTAGTTAGTGGAATCTTATAATATCGGCAAATTTTATCTTGCGTTTGGTGCTCAGCAGAAGCATGAGCAGGATTACCAACATTTAAGATTGTAACTTGAACTCCTGCAATATGAAGCAAGCGGGCAACGGCTAAACCATCCCCACCGTTATTGCCACTACCAGCAACGACAACAACCTTTTTAAGGTTTAAAGGAAATGCATGCAGGATTTCGTCACGAACAGCAAGGGAAGCCCTTTCCATTAAAACTAACGAAGGGATACCAATTGTATTGATTGTATATGAATCATAATGACGCATTTCTTCTGCAGTAACAAGTTTATCTATCATAATCCAAACCTCCTAAAAATACATTCTAAGGGTACCACTATTAGCAAACAGACGCTAAGAAAGTTATTCGGTTATAGTGGTTGGGATTAAATATAACTTTAACTAAATTCTAATTAAAAAATCGTTTGCTTATTCGTATATAGTTATAGAGGTATCTTTAATAAAGAAGGTCAGCCTTCTCTTAAATGAAAAGGTTGACCTTAAGACTAGTCAAATCGAATATTATACCAAATACTTAGAGCGATTAATAATGTGCCGACTATAAAGGACCATGTAATTTGCTCATTTAGAATGGCCCAGCCTAATAGTGTACCGACAACTGGTTGAAATAGGAAAAATAAGCCGGAACTTGCAGCTTGCATTAATTGGAGTCCCCGATTCCACATGATGAAAGCAGTCGCTGTTGATATTGCTCCTAAGTAAAGAAGCGCGCCCCAAACATTAAACGCTAGGATATTGACATTTCCGAATGTTGCTGACCAATTGTTAATCACAAATGGTGTTAAACAGATGATAGCGACCGCGGTTGAAACGGTTGTGATTTCTAGAACATCATATTGAGGATCAATCATTTTATTAATAACCGACATTAAAGCCCAGGTTAAACCAGCAAAATAAGAGTAAGAATAAAATGGCAACGACATACCGACACCAAACTAATTCTATTGGGGGAATAATTGTTACAATACTCTTAACAACAACGAACATTCCGCCCCAGATACTAGCAGCGATACTCAATAAAAGGCTTCCGACAACTTTATTTGATTTTTTCATTTATATCCCTCCGTTAAATTAATTTTTAACGGCGAGTTGGAACATCACATCCGCGTAATGGTGCAAAGATCATGATGTAGCCTCCTTTGCTATAGGATAAAAATTAAAGTCTAGGTTTACGCTACCTGATCCTTAGTAGACGATAACTGGTTCGTTTTGCTCTAGATCATGGTATGCTTGACCAGCGACACTCGGGTGCATATTGATACAGCCGTGAGAACCATCCTTTAGATAAGCGGTTTTTGACCAATTATTTCGCCAACTGGCATCATGGAAACCACAACCAGTTTCGGTAAATGGTGACCAGTAGTTAACTTTGCTAGCGTAGTTTGACCCGTCATCATTTTGACCGCGAAGGACTGAAGGGCTTTGTTGATACATGATATACCAGACGCCCTTTGGTGTTTTATTACCTTCATTATTGGTTCCGCTCACGATATCTGATGTGAGCACACACTTACCGTCACGGTAAAAGTATGCCCGTTGATCAGCAAGTGAAACTTCGGCATAAGTATCACCAATCCCATTGTTAGCTGTGACGTTATAACCAAGCCCCTTAGTATTGTAGCCATTTCCAATGAGGTCATGGTCCGCCTTAACTTCTTTTTGTCCATCGATGATTGCCTTAGTCAAAGAATCAGCGGCCTTTTTCGTGCTAATCTTCCAGCCGTATGATCCATCAGCTGCGGTTGTAATCTCGGTGCCGGAATGAGTCTTGAATTTAAATGGCTTCCCTAATGTAGCCTGCTTTTCATTAATTTCTTTTACATGGTCGTTTAATGCTGCAGTGTCAAAATTATACTTACCATTCTTATAAGTAGCCTTGGTAATAATCTGGTCACTCGATAGGTTGTATTTTTTATCTTGGACTAGGTAAGTAACTTCTTTGCCTTTAAGTTTTGCTAATTGTTGCTTTTCGTTTTGGACAGTTTTGCTATTAGCTTCAATTGGTTTTTCATGGTGCAAGGTAATATTGATTTTATTGCTGCCAGCTTGGTTGTTTAATTGGCTTACGGCATTTTTAAGGTCATATTTATTCCCATTGACCGCTGAAATAACCGTTACCTTTTCTTTTTTGTAAACAGCATAGGCATCAACTGGTGCTTGCCGAGTTTTATTAAGGTGCTCAACCTTTTCAGTTACGACAGTTTTTGCTGTATCAAGTGAACTTTCATCAAAATTGGACGGCTTTACCGATAGGTTGACCTTTTTATGAGAAGGAAATAACGTGAACTGTTTCTTTAATGCTTGGGTAAACTTGCCTTCGTCATTTGTAAAGTCGGCTTTAGTGGACTTGCTCTGATAAACTAGTTTGTTATCTACGTATACTTTGGTTGCTCCCGAGGTCCCCTTTACCTTATCGAAAGCTTGTTTGGCTGTAAGTCCGCCTACCGCTATATTATTAATAGTGACATTTTTATTAAAATGATTTTTTTGGTGGACATACATACCGGTTATGACCACGACTAACAAAGCGGCAGCTCCAATTAACCAGTATTTAATATTTAAACGCATCGTATCTTCCCTCAAATCGAAAATGTTATTTATATATGAAAAATAATTACGTTTTTTATCTTAGCACGGAAACTTAATAACACAATGAAAAAGATAAGATAAAAGTATTATAATTTTTGGCGGGCTTTTAGATAACGATCAATCCCATCTAAAAAGAACTTAAAGAAAAGACAAATGTTCAATAAGATGAGAACTTTAAAGAAAATATACCAATTGATAATTTTTAATGAGAAGTGAAAAAAGTCATAGATAATCACAAGCAAAATAAAAAGAATATTAGCTCGCAAAATATCTTTTGACCATTTATGATTGATAATATAGTGCCAAGTATTTTTTAGCATGGAAAAAATTGCTGTCATAATGAATCCTCACAAAATACTATAAAAAGTTTGCATAGATAATAGCAACAATAAAGAAAAAGAGGGCAGTAAGATATGAAACCTTAAGATTATCTCGCATTGTTAACGCCTTTCTAAAATGAAGATTGAATAAAAAATTCTCTATAATATAATAGTGATGTTTTGAATTAGCTGTAAAGGAGAAATTAATTTGAACTTACGAGTAAAACATTGGATTTATGGAATATTTTGCTTGTTAGTAGCAATAATTGCAATTGGTCCAGAATTACATGCTGCTTCTAATCCTGATGATAAAAAAGCAGTTGTCGAATCGCAAGTGAAAGAAGAACCGGTTAAGCGGGAATCAGCATCTAATAGTGAAGAACACATGCGAATACCAATTGACTGGCATAAGTCCTCAGAGACTATTCCTTATCCTGACCTGAGTAAGGTAAAGCATTTTTGGGTTAAAGTTGACCTAAAAAAGAATCGAACTTACTTATATGATGGTTCAAAAATTATTTATACGATGTATAGTACTGGCGGAGTTTATGCAAAAGACCCGAAAACAGGTCAGATGAAGAGTGCTACGCCCACCGGAACATTTTATGTCCAACAAGAGCGCGGTGATAATTTCTTTAATCAGTCCTTGAAAGAAGGGGCTAATTATTATGTTTCATGGAAAAATCATGGTGAATATCTTTTTCACAGTGTCCCAACTAAAGCAGATGGTCAATATAATGAAAAAGAAGCAGCTAAGTTGGGAAAGACGCAAGGATCACACGGATGTATACGGCTTTCAATACCTGATGCGCAGTGGATGGAGCATAACTTGCCAGTAGGTACTAAAGTTGAAATTGTAGGTTAAGTTTTTAAAGTCAATATTTTTAGCCCGATTAAAATTAAGTCGATTATCAAAAAACAAGCAAGCCCTTGGACAATTGAAATTTTAATTAATGGAAGAAAATATGTAAGAAGGTTATAGCTGATCAGAACAACGATTAGAATTAAATCGCACCCTAGCAAGTGGTTAAAAAAACGACCTTGCGATAATCGTGAAAACATATTAATAATCCTCCTTAATTAGCAATGGGGTATTTTCTGGAACGCCTTGGAGCCATTTGGCATCGGGCTTCGATACTTGAATTGTATTTTCAACTGGTGCTACTTTTTGCAGGTTACGTGAAACACGATGATTATCCATATCAGTAAGTGGCGTTTCAATATAGTATCCGTTATTGATCCCAAGCCAATATTTAGCAGTTGCTTGTCGCGAACCATTAATATGATAAATTTGTTGTCCACGAGCATGGAGAACACGAAGGGGATGCTGTTGGGTCGGCAAATTTATTCGAGCATTAATAGCATAGATAACACGGTGATTGCTAGTATTAACAACTAGAATTTTTTGAGGCCTTTTTAGGGCAATTAGTTCTAGTTGCTTTTTTTCAATTTGGGGGTATGTCCATTTTTCAGAAGCACGATGAATATTTGGCGAACGGAGCCGATTATAACTAAGGATTTGACTTGCTTTAGAAGCCTGAGAAATAAAACTACCAGTACAATATGTATAAATATTAAAGATAAAAATAAAAATGAAGAATAGGCCAATTGATATAATGAGCATGTGTTTTAGTTCTTTATTCATAACGAATCCCTTTATTATTTATTACTAAGTTTATCTTACCGTACTTGAAGGAAATAGGAGAATAGATTTCATGAAAAAATTCACAATTTTTATTTTATCCTTATTTACTGTACTAACCATAGGCGCACAAACGGTAACAGCTAGCAGCCGGATTGACGCAACGGCCGCAATAATGGCCGATGCATCAACAGGCCAAATTATTTACAAGCAAAATGCTGATAAGGCACTTCCTGTTGCTTCAATTACCAAATTGCTAACTATCCTAGTAATTGAAGATGAGATTCAACAAAAGCAGCTTTCGTGGGATACACAAATAAAGATTACGCCAGAGATAGCCGCAATTTCTAATGACCCCTCTTATTCAACGATTGGTTTAAAAGAAGGCCAATCATATTCAGTGCGGACGCTTATCAATGCAGCACTGGTAAAATCTGCTGACGGGGCAACAGTTGCCTTAGCGACTGCTACTGGTGATGGCACGGATGAATTTAACTTGAAAATGATGCAAAAGGCTAAGAAAATCGGGATGACTAACACCAATATTGTCAATTCTGTTGGCTTAGATAATGGTGATATGAAAAACTTCAAGTTGGCTGATCTTCCTAGTAATGCTTCAAATACAATGAGTGCTCGGGATGTAGCTATTTTATCTCAATATCTTGTAAAACATTATCCCGAGCTTTTGCAGATTACGGCCCAAAAAGAAGTTAAGATTCAGATTGCAAAAGACCAAGTAAAAAACGAAAAAAACTTAAATAAAATGTTACCCGGAGAATCTTATACAGTTAAGGGAGTAAAAATCGATGGCCTTAAGACTGGTACATCTGATAGTGCAGGTGCCTGTTTTGCAAGTACGGGGAAATACCGTGGTCACCGAATAGTTACTGTGATTCTCCACGCAAAAGGCGATGATAAAGATAATCGTTTTAAGGCGACACAGGAGCTATACAAGATATTAAAAAACGAGGAACATCTCCAAAGTATCAAGGTACCTGCTTCTGTAACAACCCGTAAAGTTGCTAACGGGGCAGCGAAAACAATGGAATTAGGACCACATCAAGTGACAATATGGAGCCCATATGATACTAGGACAGACTACACGATTGGAACTGAGTATAAAAAGAACCTTCTCAATAAAAGAGGAAAGTTGGTTGCGCCGATATGGAAAGATGAACGCGTTGGGAGTTTGCGCATAACCAGTAATCAATTAGAAACGCTTAATGGTGAACCTTTAATGTACTCTCTGTATAGTTCAAATGATGTTCGGCGGGGGAATTTCTACCAACGCTTACTACACTAATTCTTAATTGAAATGGGTGAATGAATATGAAAAAGAGTTACCGTGGAATTACGCTGACAATAATAGTTATCATTATCGCCATTGTTGGTGGTGCAATATGGCATCAGCAAAAGCATCGTAAGTATGTGCAATCTACTACTCCGACATTGTTCTTTCATGGCGGGGGTAGTAGTTATCATGCCGAAGAACATATGGTAAATGCAGCGAAAAAGGCTGGGGTGACGAATACGGTTTTGCGGGCAAATGTTGACCGCGCAGGGAAGGTTACTTTGCATGGTTCAATGCATAAGGGAGCAATTAATCCGATTGTCGAAGTTAATTATGAGGATAATCGGCAAATTAACTTTAATAAGAATGGTGAGTATGCAACAAATGTTGTTAAAGCTTTACAAAGCCGATATAAGATTACCAAAATTAATATGGTCGGTCATTCCCTGGGAAATATTTCCATTATTTATTATATGTTACAAAATGGACAAAACCCTAAGATGCCCCGCTTGCAGAAACAGGTTGACATTGCTGGACATTTTGCAGGATTAACATTTAAGCAATTTCCGGCTGCCGTTCAACAACCAGCGGGGATGAAGCTTAATAAAAATGGAAAGCCAAATAAAATGAATGCTACTTATCAGCAGATGACTCGTGCACGGCAAGCATACCCTCAGGGACAAGTCGCGGTACTTAATATTGTCGGCGATGTTGGTGACCACACAGACGGTCGTGTTGATAATATTTCATCTTTATCGCTTAAATACTTAGTTGGAACGCGCGCAAAGTCATATCGGGTTCTTAAAATCACTGGCAAAGACGCGCAACACTCAAAATTGCATGATAATGCTCAAGTAGACAAGGCACTAATTAACTTTTTGTGGGGAAAATAGCCAAGATAGATAAACATAATTGCAGGTAAGTGTTCAATCTTAAATCAGAACTAAAGAAAGGAAAAGTATGTTAAGTGTAAAAGGTGTAACTAAAAAATTCCCTAATCTTATAGCTGTAAAAAACTTAAGCTTTGAAGTTGAACAAGGAGAAGTAATTGGGTTAGTCGGTCAAAATGGTGCTGGAAAATCAACAACATTTAAAATGATTTTAAACTTCCTTTCGCCGGATGCTGGTGAAATAACTATACAGTCTAAAAAACTAAGTAATGACTTTTTAGATAATATTGGATATTTACCAGAAGAACGTGGTTTGTATTTAGATATGACTATCAAACAGCAGGTATTATATTTTGCTCAATTACATAATTATAGTAAAGCGAAGGCAAGTAAAGAATTACCCGATTGGTTGGAACGATTGGCAGTAAAAGGCACTGAACGTACATTAATAAAAAATCTGTCGAAAGGCAATCAGCAAAAGGTCCAATTGATTACAACACTAATTCATAAGCCAAAGATAGTAATTCTTGATGAGCCTTTTTCGGGGTTAGACCCAGTAAACATCAGTCTTTTAATCAGAGTTGTAAAACAATTAAAAGAAGAGGGAGTAGCAGTTATTTTTTCCTCACATAACATGAATAATGTAACAGAAGTCTCTGATAAAATTCTTATGTTAGTAAACGGCGAACAGAAACTATATGGGCCGATAAACCAAATTAGATCGAATTTTGAAAAAAATAAAATTTATTTGGAAGGTATTTTTAATGAGATGCAGCCAACTGTTTTTAATGGGGTGGTTCATCAAAAAGATGATTTTCCAGGAAAAGTTCTAACGTTTGATTCCGAAGAAAATGCAAGAAAGGCAATTGAACTAGCGAAAAAAGAACCATCTTTAACGGGATATCGTCTGTTGGAGCCAACTCTTGATGACATTTTTAGAAGAATTATAAAGGAGGAGGCCATGGAAAATGCATAAAATACTGGTAGTAGCCAAAATGGTTTTTAAAAAAAGAGTTTTATCGCCAACATATTATTGGATGATACTCGCTCCTATTCTTTTAATAGGCATCGGTATTGGATTTACTAAATACGTTGATGATCAAAATTCAGATCATAAGGCAATCATTGCTGTTGTAGCAGATAAAAATATACAAGAAGCATTAAAAAATCAAAAAACTTCAACATATCAAATCAATACTAAGATTAATACTCATAATAATAAGTTAAAAATTGATTTAGCTGATGGTGTAGTTGATGGGATTTTGTATATTAAGAACGATTTTTCTGAAATAAATTATAAATATAATGCAAGTAGCAATTCGAGCGATCCAACCAATGAGTTAAAGAAAAATATAACACTGCTTAAATCGCAATATATGGCAAGTAAAGCTGGTCTTAATGAAAAACAATGGCAAAACATTATAAAAGATGTAAACGTACAGAAAGAAAATGTTAATTATGATGGTAATACGATTAAATTAAATAACTCAGAATCTGCACAATATTTTAGTGAGTTTGCAGTTATTATTGCATTTTTCTTTTTAACCAGTTATATAAGCATAACAGGCGCTGAAATTGGAAATGAAAAAGGAAACCATTTAATCGAAGGCTTAACAGCAGCCATTCCGGCAGATAAACATTATGCTGGTAAAATGTTAGGAATTTTTTATTTGATAGGATTTCAAATAATTATCTATAGTGTGCTTGGAGGTTTAGGATATTTAATACTTCAAAAAATGCATAAAAAAGTTCTGGATTTAAATAAATATCTAAGTGGCATAAGCGCACAATACATCCTTATTGTTATACTATTAACAGTTGTATCTTTAGTATTATATGTATTTCTAGCTGCTATTTTTGCTTCATTTGTTTCAAGAGTTGAAGATATTTCACAGGCCACAAGTAGTGTTGCAAGTTTAATGTTGATTCCATATTTTTTAAGCTTTCTTACTCAAAGTAACCCCAACTTAGCGATTTCAAAAATATTGTCTTACTTTCCATATATGAGTCAAGGATTAATGCCAGTCCGAATCGCAAGAGGAGCTGCAACCTACAGTGATGGGTATATTTCATTACTGATCTCTATTATATTCGTAATGATAATGTATCTATTTTCTGCAAAAGTATATAAGAATAATGTTTTTTCTTATAGTAGTGAAAACCTAATTAAGGCAATGATAAAGCGGATTACAGCTTAAATATATTTAAGATAGATAAAAGCCGTTAGCATTCAAAAATGAACGCTAACGGCTTTTTGATGTATTTCACTAAATTTTATAAGTAACGAGTCTACATTCGACTGTGATGACAACGATGGGTGCTTAAAAATTGCTTACTATAAGCATCGACAGCACGGAATGCTTGCGCTACATCATCAGGAGTAACCGCAAATGGTAAGCGGTCCATTGTATCTTGTTCAGAACAAGCAGCTTCGCCAGCCTTGAGTAATTTTTCATCGGAAACATTCTCTAGGTGAAGGTCTGCAAGGGTTGTTGGCAAACCTAACGATAAGATAAATTGGAAATATTTATTATAACGTTCTTCATCGGCACCTTCGAGCATTAGTTGGGTTAAAGTTCCATAGGCAACTTTTTCACCGTGAGTTAAGTCATGGGTTTCTTCAAGGATAGTTAAACCATCATGAATTGCGTGCGCACCAGATAAACCACCGCTCTCAAAACCAAGGCCACTCATCAGCGTATTAGCTTCGACAATCTTGGCGAGCGCGGGCGTAACAACGTGATCTTGGGCTGCGGCAACAGCAAGGTGGGAATAATCAAATAAAGTATCCTCACACTTTTGCGCAATCGCATTACCAACCAATGTTTGTTTTTCGCCAAGCATTGTATCGCTGTTAGCCTTAGCAACTGCTTGGGCTTCAACATTTGTTGCAAGCGCATCTGCAATTCCTGAGATTAACATCCGAACAGGACCACCCGCGATTACTTGGGTGTCAACCAACACTAAGTCAGGATTTTGGTTATAGAACCGGTAGTGGTCAAAGCCACCGTCATCGGTATAGATAACTGAAAGTCGTGAACAAGGGGCATCATTAGAAGCAAGCGTTGGCATAATTACTACTGGTAGATGTAAGTTATCAGCGATAGCCTTAGCGGTGTCAACTGTCTTGCCACCACCGAGACCGTAAATTACTGAAACGTTATTTTCTTTACCGATAGCAGTTACTCGGTCAACTTCATTGGTTGATGACTCGCCATTAAACTGTACGCGAGTGACATCATAACCGTTATCCTGTAAGTATTCTTCAAACTTTTGACCAACGATTTTATAAACCGTATTGCCCGCTAATAATAAGGGCTTTTTGCCAAAGTCTTGTAAATACTTATCACTTTCGAAAAGTACACCTTTGCCTTGAATGTAAGACGATGGTGAACCGAATTCTTCAACCATATTAAATCCCTCCAGTATATGCTTTGTGTACTCTTTAACAATATCACTTTTAAAGCTTTGAGGGAAGTTTCGGCTCATTTAATTAATTTAAAATTAAGTGTTGACTTTGAATTATTAGAATGTTTTAATAATAGACAATAATTAAACGGAAAGGAAGATTCTTGATGACCTCATTATCATTAACTGCTAAGAACTATTATTTTGGCTTTGCTTACTTTATGTAGGTCCGTGCTGTTTAGGTGCGGACTGGGACGTTCGGACCTAAGCAGAGTTGAGTTAATGATGCTTTGCTAGGTGTTAGTCTAGTAGAGCGAGATATTCAGGGTTCCTGTATATAATTACGGCGAATTGACATATCGCCCAAGGCGCTAACTAGATTGACTGAGTCTCAGATCTGGTTAGCGCTTTTTTATGATTATTAAAGGGAGAGAAGAGATATGGAAATGCCTGTTGCCGAATCACAGATTAATAAACGTCGCTTGTCACTGAGCCTTTACTTGAACTACTTGATTCATGGTTTTGGAATCATTATCTTAGCGCAAAATATGGTTGCTCTTGGGAGTGTCTGGCAAGTACCGATTAAAACAGTATCTTTTGTTATTTCGGGAATTGGAATCGGGCGGTTAATTGCTTACCTAATAACTGGAACCTTAGCTGATATGCTTAGTCGAAAATTGTTTGTGTTTATTGGCATGGCCTGTTACTTGATTTTTGCTATTGGGATGGTAATGACACACAGTATTCCGGTTGCTTATGGTCTAGCGATTTTAGCAGGAATTGCTAATTCGGCACTAGATGCAGGGACATACACGACTTTAGTAGAAATGAATAATGGTAAAGGCTACGATACGATTTTAATTAAAGGCTTTGTTTCGCTTGGGGAATTTATCTTGCCATTAATTGTCGCGGCTTTATCGGCTAATAATTTATGGTTTGGTTGGTCCTTTATTGTAATGGCGGTATTGATTATTACAAATATGATTAATATGAGCACTATCAAATTTCCTAAAATTCAACGGGTAACGCTCCGTCACCATCAACAAACGGTTCGTCGACCTAAGAAGTCAATTAGGAAAATGGTTGCAACAATCCTCCTGCTCGGATACGGTTACTCATCCATGGCTGTGATGATTTGGTTTACACAGTGGATTACCCTTTTTGCGCAGAAGTCCCTCGGGTACGGCAACCTTGCTGCTCATACACTCTTATCGCTTTACAGTGTTGGTTCAATTATAGGAGTAATTACTTTATTTATTTTGTTAAAGCGGAATGTTAATGAAATGACTTTATTGGTTAGTTTGAATTTAACGGCAGTTATCGCGTTACTCATTATCCTAATTGCGGGGAATAATATTAACCTTGTCAGTGTAGCCAGTTTGGTATTTGGATTTAGTGCTGCTGGTGGAATTATGCAGACGGGATTAACGGTTTTCATGAACCTTTACCCCCGCCATCGTGGCATGGTGACCGGAGCATTTTACTTTTTTGGCAGTATCGCCTCATTCACGGTTCCGCTAATTACGGGTGTTTTATCCGCGCATAGTATTCAATTAGCATTTGCGGGGGACCTAGCAGTTGCCGTTAGTGGAACAATTTTAATGGTTATTTTAGCTTTATTAAATACAAAGGGGAAGATTAAGAATGGAACGAATTGATGGACACACGATTTTAATTGGCCTTATGGCAACACCAATCAGACACTCAATGTCACCAACGATGCATAACAATGCTTTTGCTAAATTAGGCTTAAATTACGCCTATCTTGCTTTTGAAGTGGGTAATGACCAATTAGCGGATGCGGTGCAGGCGATTCGCACGCTTGAGATGCGGGGATCAAATGTTTCAATGCCAAATAAACAAAAAATTTTACCGCTCCTCGACAAACTATCGCCAGCAGCTGAGATGGCTGGAGCGGTCAATACTGTGGTAAATGATAATGGCGTATTAACTGGCTATACTACTGACGGAACCGGCTTTATGAAATCGCTAGCGGATGAAGGCTTGGATATCCGGGGCAAGAAAATGGTGTTAACTGGTGCTGGTGGTGCAGGAACCCCGATTGCCATTCAAGCCGCATTAGATGGGGTAAAAGAGATTGCGATTTTTAACCGGCAAGATGCCCAGTGGCAACAGGCTAAGAAGAATGTTGAAATGATTAATTCGCAGACAAACTGTCATGCCAGCTTGCATCATTTGGAGGATCGCGATGATTTCAAGCATGAGTTAGCGACAGCTGATATTTACTGTGATTCAACTGGGGTGGGAATGAAACCGCTGGAAGACATGACCCTTGTTGAAGATCCGGGATGGTTCCATAAGGATATGATTGTTTTTGATACAGTTTATGCGCCGCGAGAAACAAAGCTCATGAAAGTTGCTAAAGAGGCTGGTGTTAAACACGTCCTCAATGGCTTGGGGATGATGCTCGAACAAGGCGCGGAAGCCTTTAAGCTTTGGACTGGAGTAGCGATGCCTGTTGAATATATTCATCAGTTATTATTTGACGAGGAGCAAGAATAGATGCGGACAGTTGAAGTAAACGGCCTTGAAATCGGGGCGGGTAAACCTAAAATTGCAGTTCCGTTAGTAGAGGCAACAACAGGGGCACTAGTTAGTGCTGCGAAACAAGCCTGCCAAGAGCCGATTGATATGGTTGAATGGCGGCTGGACTTTTTCGCTAAGATTCATAACAGGGCAGCAATCATTGAAACTGCTCGGGTGTTACGTCAGATTTTAGAAGACCGCCCATTATTAGTTACTCTCAGAACAAAAAATGAGGGTGGTAATTATCAGCCAACGATTGCGGAATATATTAATATTTACCGCGAATTAATTAAAAGTCATTTAGTCGATTTGATTGATATTGAAGTTTTGCAACCGCCAACAGCAATTCTGCCGTTAGTTCGGTTAGCACATAATGAGCAAGTAAAAGTTATTATGAGTAATCATGATTTTTCCCAAACACCGTCGGCAACTGTCCTGCAAGCGCGGATTGAACGAATGGCTGATCTTGGTGCTGATATCGCAAAATTCGCGGTTATGCCACAGTCGCGAGAAGACTTATTAACGATTTTAAGAGTTAGTCTTCATCATGCTGATTTGACAGATGGGATTCCATTAGTGGCGATTGGCATGGGACAACAAGGGAAAATCATCCGAATTGGTGGAGAAATTTTTGGTTCCTGTATCAGTTTCGGTACCGTTGGGAAAGCATCGGCGCCTGGTCAATTGGCAGTAGCTAAATTAAGTGAAATTCTAGATGTACTACATGAGTAAGGAGGGTCAATATGGAAGATTTATCAACAAGTCGAAAGAAAATCAATGAACTTGATCAACAGCTGGTAAAACTTCTTGAAGAGCGTTTTAACGTGGTAACAGAGGTAAATGATTATAAGCGTCAACATGATTTACCGATACTTGATGCCAAACGGGAACAACAGGTGCTTGCTAAAGTAGCAGGTTTAACTAATCGCTCTGACCTTCTCCCATACCTCCAAGAAATTTATCAAGAAATTATGCAACGTTCACGAGAATACCAAAAGCGCCAACGAAAGGATTGAATTAGATGCATTATATTACAGCAGGAGAATCACATGGCCCGCAACTAACAGGGATTATTGAAGGAATCCCAGCCGGTTTAACAATTGATATTGAAAAAATTAACCAAGCGCTTGCAAGCCGGCAAGGAGGTTATGGTCGTGGGAATCGGCAAAAAATTGAACATGACCAAGTTGAAATAGTTGGCGGCTTACGTCATGGCGTCACTCTGGGTTCACCACTGGCCTTAATTGTAAAAAATCGGGACCATGCGCATTGGTCTGAAATTATGAATCCGACTAGTCCAGCAACCCCAGCCAACACTGTTCGGCGGGTTGAACATCCCCGTCCTGGTCATGCAGATTTAGTTGGCGGGATGAAATATCGGCACCGCGACTTACGAAATGTTCTGGAACGTTCTTCGGCCCGTGAGACAGCAATGCGGGTTGCGATTGGAAATATTTGTGAACAACTGTTGGCGGCCCTTGATATTCAAATAATCGGTTACGTTCAGCAAGTGGGGCCGGTAAAAATTGATACCGAGCCTTCGCAGGCACTAACAGTTCCCCAAATACAAAAACAAGTGGCAGCTAATGACCTGCGCATCCTCAATCAAGATAAGGTTACTTTAATCCATGACTTAATTGACCGGACAAAGCGCGAGGGAGATACACTTGGCGGAGTTATCCGGGTGGTAGTTGAGAATGTTCCTGCTGGCTTAGGGAGCTATATTAGTTGGGATACTAAGTTAGATGCTAAGTTAGCCGGTGCCGTTATGGGCGTTAACGCGATTAAGGGCGTTAGTTTTGGTGACGGGTTTAAGGATGCTGCAAGTTTGGGCAGTCAGGTAATGGACGAAATAAATTATGACTCGACAAAGGGCTTTTCCCGCCTTACTAACCATCTTGGCGGTTTTGAAGGTGGCATGACTAATGGGATGCCAATTATTATTAATGCGGCAATGAAGCCAATCCCGACCCTTTACAAACCATTGCAAACGGTCGACGTAAATACGAAGGAACCGTTAAAAGCAAATGTTGAGCGCTCAGATACGACGGCGATTGTACCAGCATCAATTGTTGTTGAAAATGTTGTCGCAATTGAACTAGCGAAAGCAATAACGGACGCCTTTGAATCCTCGAATATTGGCCGGCTTAAAGATGAAATTAATCGTTACCGGCAAGAATTGGTGGAATACTAATGATTATTCATACCTTGGGACCAGCTGAAACGGATAGTTATCAAGCAGCCGTAACTTATCTTCGGAAGCAAAACCTTAACGGCCGCATTACCTTACATCCTAGTTTTGAAGATATCTATCAGCACCTTGAACAATTAAGGGAGGATTATTTGATAGTTCCGGCAGCGTTTCGCAATCAGCAAGGAGATAGTTGGGGTGACTTACACTATCGCTATGCTAACCAACTAAAATTAGTTGATAGTCTAGTGACTGAACTGGCGCCCATGGTATTACTGCAACGTGATGATCCTAGTTCGTCAGTTGCTTATACTCATGCCGCCACGTTAGAACTATTGCGGGCAAGCGTTGCTGAAAATATAACCATTGTAACGGTTCCGAGTAAATATGAGGCTTATCAACGATTTATAAATAACGGCCAATATGCTTTGACTAGTAAGAAATTTGTTCGCTTAAAGGCGGGAATAAAAATTAACCAGGAATATACTACCCAAATGCTGTGGGGAATTTACCAAATAGGAGGAAGAAACGATGAAAACGTTGCTACCAGCTAAAAATGGCTTACATGGTACTTTGATGGTTCCGGGAGATAAGAGTATCTCACACCGGGCAATAATGCTAGGGGCTATCAGTCATGGTGAGACAATGATTCATCACTTCCTCAATGGTGAAGATTGTCGATCAACGATGCAGGCGTTTAGAGAACTTGGTGTTGTAATTGAACAAGCCGATAATGACGTGTTAGTTCATGGTCATGGGTTTAACCACTTAAGACCGGCGGCGAAACCATTAAATATGGGAAATTCTGGGACAACAACGCGCTTAATGATGGGGATTTTAGCAGGAACCCCCTTTGCTACCACTTTGGTAGGTGATTCTTCCCTTCAACGACGACCGATGGAACGGGTCAGTCAACCCTTAAAGGCATTTGGGGGAGAAATTGAACTAGCTTCTTCAGGAACATTGCCTGCAAAGGTTATCGGTCACCCTTTGCATCATGCTGAATATCATATGACGGTGGCTAGTGCACAGGTTAAGAGTGCTTTGATTTTTGCTGCATTGCAAGCAGACGGCAAGTCAACGATTATTGAGAAATTGCCAACAAGAAACCACACTGAGATTATGCTCCAACAATTTGGGGCTGAAATCACAACGAGTAATGAACGAATTATTTCAGTAACACCGCAGCCTCATTTAACGGGGCAAGTAGTTGAAGTACCAGGAGATATCTCTTCAGCTGCCTTTTTCCTTGTTGCGGGGACGATTGTTCCTAATTCAGAGCTAACATTGCAACGTGTTAACCTGAACCCGACTCGCACAGGTATTATTCAAGTATTGCAGAAAATGGGAGCTAAACTATCGATTGAGGAATTGCCGACAAAGGGTGAACCGTTGGGCAATATTACCGTTAAAAGCAGTGAACTTCAGCCAATTAATGTGGGGGCAGCGATGATTCCAAGCTTAATTGATGAGTTGCCATTGGTTGCCCTGCTAGCAGCTTGTGCTAACGGTCAAAGTAAAATTACTGGCGCCGAGGAATTGCGGGTAAAAGAAACGGACCGCATCAAAACTGTTGTTGAAGAATTACGGAAATTAGGGGTTCATGTAGAAGAACTGCCGGATGGCATGATTATTGATGGTCAGGCAACTTGGCAAGTTTGTAATTCACAATTAGCGAGTCATGGGGACCATCGAATCGGGATGATGGATGCAGTAGCAGCCTTAAAAGCAAGCGATGAATTAACCTTAACTGATGAAAAGGCGATTAATATTTCATATCCTGACTTCTTTACTGATTTAGAAACACTAGCGGGGAGGAATTAATGGTGGAAACAGTTTTTATTAAAGGCCTAGGCTTGATTGGCAGTTCATTAGCCCACGCAATTAAGCAATCGCATCCCCAAACGCAAATTATCGCCAGTGATATCAATGAAGAAGCATTACAATATGCAAAAGAGAATAACATTGCGGACAAGGTCGTGACTGATATGACAGGGAGCGGGCAGGCCGATTATATTATTTTGGCTAGTCCGGTTTCACAAATTATTAAGGATATCGCTACGTTAGCTAAGCTGAACTTAAAGCCGGGAGTAATTATCACCGACGTTGGCAGTACTAAACAAACTGTTATGCAAGCAGCACGGGTTTTAACGCAACGTGGCGTGACTTTTATCGGTGGGCACCCAATGGCCGGCTCACATAAGTCTGGTGTTCAAGCAGGTCGGGCTGACTTAATTGAGAATGCCTACTACTTTTTACTGCCGGCATCACAAACAGCGGATGTTACAAAATTAACGCGGTTGCTTGCGGGAACGAATGCTAAGTGGCTCCCACTAAGCCCGGCCCAGCATGATAAAATCGTAGCCCAAATTAGTCATGTACCGCATATTATTGCGGCAGAATTAGTTAACCAAACCCAGCAGACATTCCAAGATGAACCAGTTGGCATGCGGGTAGCTGCAGGAGGATTCAAATCGGTGACGAGAATTGCTGCTTCGGACCCGACAATGTGGAGTGCAATATTGCTTAACAATAAGGACCTAATTTTAAACCAGTTAAATGACTATATTACGGGATTAGCAAATATTAGCAGCTTGCTTGAAAAAAGAGGATCGGTCAGCATTATTTGACTTCTTTCAGCAGGCGAAAACCAGCCGTGAGAGTTTAAATACGCCTGTACGGGCGCCGTTCTATGATTTATTTCTTAATATTCCGGATAAACGTGGCGAGATTGCCAAGGTAACGGGGATGTTGGCTAAGCAAAACCTTTCATTAATCAATATTCAAATTTTAGAAGTTCGTGAAGATATTAACGGGATTTTGCAATTGGTTTTCAGTACAACAGCAGACCGCGACCAAGCAGCTCATATTTTGGCAGATGAGTATGAAATCGTAACGAGGTGAAATGATGAAATTAATATTAATTGGCTTTATGGGCAGCGGGAAGACAACGATCAGTCAGTTTCTGGGACAGCAGCTAGCTGAACCGGTTCTTGACTTAGACCGCGAGATTGAACGGCAACAGCAGCAAACTATTCCGCAGATTTTTGCGCAAAGTGGTGAAAAAGGTTTTCGCCAAATCGAACACGATGTATTACAACAGAGTATAGGCTTTTCGGGGATCCTTGCGACTGGCGGAGGAACACCGTTGCGCGCGGATAACCTGCAGCTGCTTCGTCAGGCAGGCGTTCCGGTTATTCTCTTAGTTGCTAGTCCCGCAGAAACTTATCGGCGTCTTCAGCAACAGGATAACCGACCGCTGGGGAATAAATTAGATGTTGCTGGCATTCGCCAATTACAACGTGATCGGCAGCCATTTTATGATCGTTGTGCTGATGTTAGCATTATGACTGATGATCGAACACCAGCAGAAATTACCCAGGAAATAATTAAATATCTTCAAAAATAAAAGGAAGGGTAAATAACCTTTTCGCCAAGGTGGTGGTTAGCACGGTACGAGCTGATTATCGTTCGTCCTTAGACGCAAACCTTGTGGTTATTTGCGATCGTTCTTTAAAATAGTAAAGGGACTGTGACATAAGTCTCCTAT
>NZ_QORN01000014.1:0-1464 GCF_014830205.1 Limosilactobacillus walteri | reverse complement strand
CATCGGTGCTTATTTTGTTTTAAAATTTAAAATAAAAAAACGAAAGATGGCTGGACCCCGTCTGTTCGTTTAAGAAAGGACCATCTTTCATGGATAATTTTATCAAAAATGCTTTAGGAGTAAAAGATCCCCATCTCAAATTAAACGAAAACTTGCCACACGATCCGATCGAGGAAAAAGATAACTGCGTAGTAGTCCATATGCTTCAAACTTATCCCATTAATTGTCCCAGTTGTGGCCAACTGATGAAAAAGAACGGCTTTAAAGAAGTCAATTATCTCGCTCCCAGCTTACACTATAAACCGACAATTTGGTCAATCCAAAAACAGAAGTATATCTGTAAGTCATCTGACGCTTGTCCGCAGACAATCACCAAACTTGCCAGTGTTGATGATGTTAATTACCGTAATCACATCTCTACTGCCGTTAAGCAGAAGATTATGATGGATTTAACCTTGAATAAGTCGCAAAAGGATCTCGCCAAAGAACTCGGTGTTTCTGATGGTACCGTCAGAAGAGTTATTGACCACCTTGATGAAACATTCAAGCCCAACTATCATTGGCTCCCGCGTCACATCGCCTTTGACGACTTTAAGTCTGGACGCTTCGCTCCCAGCGGAATGAGCATGATCTTAATGAACATTGAAAATAAGCGGACACTCGATATCATCAATTCGCGAAGTAACACATATTTGCGAAACTACTTCTTGCGCTACGACCTCTCAGCACGTTTAGCAGTTCGAACCGTTACCGTTGACCTCTATACACCGTACCGATCCCTGATCAAAAAGCTATTTCCCAATGCCCTGATTATTGCCGATCACTTCCATATTGTCGCCCAAGCTCATCGTGCGCTAAACAAGATTAGGATTCAAGTAATGAATCGTACGGGCAACGGTACGCCTGAATGGCGGGCCTTAAAACATTTCTGGAAACTAATCCTTACCCCGGCAAATAAGCTCAAGTACGATAATTTCTGCTCTCGACGCAATTTTGGCTATGCCCAGTTGAGTGACGTTGAGGTTATTCACCGCCTACTTGACCTTGATGCAGAGCTTAAAGACGCATATAACTATTACCAGCGCTTGATTCTAATTGTCCATAATCATGATCAAGCTGACCTAGATAACTTACTCGCAATCAAGTGGACTACCTTACCATTTACCCTCCAAAAGGTCCAACGGACACTTAGAAATCACAAACAAGAAATTATCAATAGCTTCAAATATGCCAACTACACTAACGGTCCCATCGAAGGAACCAATAACAAGATTAAAGTCATTAAGCGAACTGCTTATGGTTTTCGTAACTTCTTCAATTTCCGCATTCGGATTCTCTTATCACTCCCGAACACCTACATCGCAATTAACTGGAAAAGAAAACAAGCAACTCACACGGTCCAGGTGCGAGCTGCTTGATCAATCTTATTCAATTTTTCCTATCAGTACTTCTTGACGAAGAGCC
>NZ_QORN01000013.1:0-11194 GCF_014830205.1 Limosilactobacillus walteri | reverse complement strand
GTCTTAGCCGCTGGTGCAGCTGGCGTTGCCGGAGCTGCCGGTTGAGCAGGAGTTGCTGGAACTTCTGGCTTAGCTGGCGTTTCTGGCGTTACCGGTGTTGGCGTCGTGTAGACAACTGGCGTATCAACTGTTGGATGATCCGGCGTTACTGTCGTAACGTTTGGTGTCATTCCTGGAATTGTTGGTACTGGTTCGTTTGGTACAACCTTGGTTGGGTCTGTTGGGTCATTAGTGTATGGCACAACTGGTACATTTGGAATTGGGTTGCCGTTTGGATCAACCGGAACAATGTTACCAACCTTGGTGTAGGTTACAGTATCTTCAATATTACGTTGAACTGCTTCCTTGGCTGGTACATTAGCCTTGTCTGCAACATAACCGTTAATTACCGGTACCTTAACTTCGCTGTAGCTGTCCTTATCAGAAGTCCAGTTTTCATTAGGGTTAAGGATTTCGCCAGTAACCTTATCAATGATCAATGTCCGGGTCCAAGTTGAAGTTTGCACATCGTCATCACGCATCTTATTACCGCTGTTATCCACGAAGTGGACCGTTGAAGTGTATTCCTTCGTGTAGGTGTCCTTAGCAGGCCACTTTGGACCATTTGGTTCATCAGGGTTAACCGGTGTACCAGGTTCATGTGGATTGTTTGGTCCTACTGGAGCATGACCGTGCTTCAAGACAACAGTGAAGACTTGATTTTGATCTGCATTATCATCAAAGGTTGCGCCTGCTGGGAAGCCATCGGTTACTAGTACATAACCTTGTGCTTCCAGTTGCTTGATCTGATCAGCCGTACTGTAGTTAATCTTGTCACCAGCCTTACCAGTCAAGTCACCGGAAGTTGCGATTTGAGCGTTGTTGTTATCTTGATCAACGTAGTTAACAATCGCAATTTGGTCAGCCGCTGGCTTTGGATTTACCGTATCTGGCGTGTACTTAACGGGTGTATCAACACCTGGATCAGTTGGTGTTACCGTTGGTACTTCTGGCTTGTAGCCTGGAATAGTTGGTACTGGTTCATCTGGCGTTACCTTCGTTGGGTCAGTTGGATCAGTTGGGTATTGTGGTGTTGGAACATCTGGAATTGGGTTACCATTTGGATCAACTGGAATAATCTTTCCATTTGGTACATAAGTAACTGTCGCTTCTTGATCTTCCATTGTGACACTTGGCCCATCAACTTGTGCCCGGTCGGCATGGTAACCGTTAACAACTGGTGTCTTAACGCCATCATAACTTTCCTTGTTGCTTACCCATTCTGTGGAGCTAATAATCTTGCCAGTCACATTGTCCACCGTAATAGAACGAGTCCATTGCGCGTTTTGAACGTTATCAGCTGGATTATCGTTTCCAGCACCAACATAGTGAATAGTAAACTTAACATCCTTAAGGTAGTCAACATCTTCGTTGGTTACCTTTGGTCCGTCTGGGTAGTTAGGGTTAATTGGTTCACCTGGTGTACCTGGCTTATCTGGTTTGAACGTCGTGGTACCATGCTTCAAGACAACTGTGTAAGTTTGGGTTGTATTGTCATCATCGTCAAATACTGCACCAGCTGGGAAGCCATCACTTACAAGGACGTAACCTTGAGCCTCAAGTTGCTTGATTTGATCAGCCGTGCTGTAGTTGATTACACTACCTGGCTTACCAGTTAAGTTACCAGAAGTTGCGATCTGAGCATTGTTGTTATCTTGGTCAACATAGTTAACAACAGCGGTTTGATCATTAACGATTGGGGTGTATGGTACTGGCGTATCCTTACCAGGATCCGTTGGTGTTACTGTTGGAACACTTGGGGTGTAACCAGGAATTGTTGGTACTGGTTCATCTGGTGTTACCTTTGATGGATCAGTTGGATCGGTTGGGTATTGTGGCGTTGGTACGTTTGGAATTGGCTTGCCACTTGGGTCAACTGGAACGATCTTACCGTTCTTAGCGTAGGTAACTGTTACCGTGTAATCATTTGTTTCGTGGTTAACAGTCGTACCATCAACATTGATGTTATCAGTACTATCCTGGCTTACCCGTACAACATGGTAACCTTCAACCACTGGTGTCTTTTCGCCAGTTAAGTTTCCATCACCAGTCCAAGTAATTGGTGTAATCCATTGACCAGTTACCTTGTCAAGAACTCCTTCACCTGTAAAGTGAGCAGTTTGTTCTACTGGTTCACTAACCTTGTTACCATTTTCGTCCACGTATTGGATTGTCCGTGTAACGTCCTTAGTTACTTGGTCAGAACCAGCTGGGTACTTAGGTCCATCTGGATCGTTAGGGTTGATTGGTTCCCCTGGCTTACCTGGGTTAGTTGGTGTTACTGGTTGAGTACCGTGACGGAAAGTAACAGTGAAGATTTGATCATGGTCCTTATCGTTATCAAAGGCAGCATCCGTTGGGAAACCGTCATTTACAAGAACATAGCCCTTATCTTCAAGGCTCTTAATTTCGTCAGCCGTACTGTAGTTAATCTTGTCGCCTGGTTGACCGCTTAAGTTACCAGAGTTAGCAAGCTCTTCATTGTTAGTTAAGTCAATGTAACGAACTTGAGCATTTTGCGTATTGTCTACTGGATGGTAAACAACTGGCGTATCCTCGCCCGGCTTATCAGGAGTTACTGTTGGTGTTTCTGGAGTGTAACCAGGAATTGTTGGTACCGGTTCATTTGGCGTTACCTTAGCTGGATCGCTTGGGTCAGTTGGGTATTGTGGTGTTGGGACATTCGGAATTGGTTTTCCCGATGGATCAACCGGAATAATCTTTCCGTTCTTAGCGTACTTAACTGTTACTGTGTAACTATTATCATCATGAGTTAGCGTTACACCCTTAACATCATTACCAGCGGCATCACGATCAACATTTACTAAGTGGTAACCATCAATAGCTGGTGATTTAACCGCAGAAACAGTTTGATCAATACTCCAAGTTAATGGAGTTGTCCATTGACCAGTTACCTTATCAAGAATCCCTTCCGCAGTGAAGTTAACAGTTTGTTCTACTGATTCACTAACCTTATTACCATTTTCATCCACATATTGAACTGTCCGCGTAACATTCTTTGTTACTTGGTCAGAGCCGGCTGGGTACTTAGGTCCATCTGGATCGTTAGGGTTGATTGGTTCCCCTGGCTTACCGGGGTCAGTTGGTGTTACTGGTTGGGTACCGTGACGCAATACAACTGTGTAAGTTTGAACAGTACCGTCATCGTTATCATAAGTTGCGCCTGCTGGGAAGCCATCATTTACGAGAACGTAACCCTTATTTTCAAGATCTTGAATAGTTGCAGCTGTACTGTAATCAATACGTTCGCCAGCCTTACCACTCAAGTCACCAGAAGTAGTAATTACCTTGTTGTTTTCATCAGCATCAACGTAATTTACAAGTGCTTGTTGATCCTTAGCTGGAGTTACTGGAGTGTATGGTACTGGAGTGTCCTTACCGGGGTCAGTTGGTGTTACCGTTGGAACACTTGGGGTGTAGCCTGGAATTTCTGGTACTGGTTCGTCCGGTGTTACCTTCGTTGGATCGGTTGGATCCGTTGGATATTGTGGTGTTGGTACATTTGGAATTGGTTTTCCACTTGGATCAACTGGAATGATCTTTCCATTTGGTGTGTAAGTTACTGTTACTTCTTTATTTAAATCATCGGGAGTTACAGTTTCACCACCCGCTACCCGCTTATCAGCGTGGTAACCTTCGATTACCGGGCTATCTACACGGTCAAAGGTATGGCTCGAGACATTCCAACCAGTTTCACTGATTAACTTACCAGTTACCTTATCTACTACGCCCGTCTTCGTAAAGTCAAAGCTTTGAACATCGTCGTCCTTCGCTTTAGTTCCATCAGCGTATACGTAGTGAACCGTTTGGGTTCCTGTTTTCTTCAGGCTGTTTTCATCCGTTCCATCTGGCCACTTAGGACCGTCTGGATCGTTAGGGTTGATTGGTTCCCCTGGCTTACCGGGGTCAGTTGGTGTTACTGGTTGGGTACCGTGACGCAATACAACTGTGTAAGTTTGAACAGTACCGTCATCGTTATCGTAAGTTGCGCCAGCTGGGAAGCCATCATTTACGAGAACGTAACCCTTATTTTCAAGATCTTGAATAGTTGTAGCTGTACTGTAATCAATACGTTCGCCAGCCTTACCACTCAAGTCACCAGAAGTAGTAATTACCTTGTTGTTTTCATCAGCATCAACGTAATTTACAAGTGCTTGTTGATCCTTAGCTGGAGTTACTGGAGTGTATGGCACTGGAGTATCTTCTGTAGGTACACCTGGAGTAACAGTTGGTGTTGATGGAGTGTAACCAGGAATTGTTGGTACCGGTTCGTTTGGGGTTACCTTCGTTGGATCTGTTGGATCGTTAGTGTAACTTGGCGTTGGTGCATCTGGAATTGGTGTTTTACCATCTGGACCAACTGGGATAATCTTACCAACCTTCTTATAAACAACAGTGAATACACGGTTACGTTGCTCATCGCTTGCACCATGAGTAGTAGTAAAACCACCAGCAGTGTACTTACCATCATTGTTAGTGTAACCAGATACTGCTACATAACCATCAATTACTGGAACGTTTTCAGCAGTAAAGTCATTGCTATCTTGGTTCCAAGTACCACGTGAAATGAGGTCACCAGTTTCTTTATCGTAAGTGTCACCTGTGTAGTTGTAAGTGAAGTTTTGTGTCTTGGATGGATTTAATTCATTTCCTTGTTCATCAACATACTTAACTGTTTGTGATGCCTTAACCGTTTGTTGATCACGAGTTTCTTGACCATTCTTGGCGTAAGTTACGGTCGTTTCACTAGTCGGGTTATCAACAGTTACAGTAGCACCGTCTACAACAGTCTTATCTGCGTGATAACCATCAATTGTTGGTGAAGTTACATCGTTAAATTTGTGACTTGCTGGAGTCCAGCCTTTGTCTTCGATTTGCTTACCAGTTACGTTGTCAAATACTAATGTGTGGTCGAAGTTAGTGTTTTGAACATTATCATCGGCTGCCTTCGTACCATCTGCGTATACATAGTGAACCGTTTGTGACCCTTGCTTAGTTAAGCTCTTAGCATCAGTACCGCTTGGCCACTTAGGACCGTCTGGATCGTTAGGATTAATTGGTTCACCTGGATTACCTGGCTTGTCAGGCGTAATTGTTGTGGTGTTGTGAATGAAGTGCACTTCATAACTACCACCATTTTGAGGCATTGTAGTTACGTTGAAGTTGTCACTCACAAGCTTGTAACCCTTATTTTCAAGTTCGGCAATTGAACCTTGAGTAGTGTAGTTAAAGGCTTCACCTGGCTTTGCAGTGATTGACTTGTCGTAAGAACTTAAGTCAGTGTGGCCTTCGCCAGTAGTGTCATCAATGTACTTAACAGTAACAGTTTGATCTTCTGGAGTAGGAGTTGGCTTAGTATAAGGAACATTTGTATCCTTAGTTGGTACTTCTGGAGTTACATTAGGAACATCAGTAGTCCAACCTGGAACGTTTGGTGTTGGCTCATTTGGTGTTACCTTGGTTGGATCAGTTGGATCGTTAGTGTAACTTGGTGTTGGTGCATCTGGAATTGGATTTCCTGATGGATCAACTGGAATAATCTTACCTACCTTGTGGTAAATAATTGTAATTTCTTTATTTGGATCAGTTGGGGTTGAAGTTTGACCTTCATAAGTTCTTTTTTCTGCAACATAACCATCAATTACTGGAGCATCAACATTTTCAAACTTATGACTATCTGCATTCCATTGACCAGTCTGACCTGATTTAACAAAAGTAAAGGTACCATTAGTGCTATCTTCACGAATAGCAGTATTAGTATCGCCATCAATATAATGAACAGTCTGTTTACTATCAACAGTTTGATCTTCTGGAGCTGGTTTTGTATAAGGAACCGGCGTATCCTTACCAGGATCTGTTGGTGTTACTGTTGGAACACTTGGAGTATAACCTGGAACATTTGGTACTGGTTCATTTGGAGTTACTTTAGATGGATCTGTTGGATATTGTGGAGTTGGTGCATCTGGAATTGGGTTTCCTGATGGATCAACTGGAATAATCTTACCATTAGGAGCATAAGTTACAGTTACAGCAATATTTCCACTATCCTTAGTCAAACCAGTAATTGCAGCAACATCATTACCATCTTGATGATCAGAAACGCTGATTAAATGGTAATTTTGTTCTACTGGAGAAACAACCTTATCAAATGAAGTCTTATCACTAGTCCATGTAATTTGTGGAGTTGCGGTATTATTTTCATCAATTACCCACTTGCCATCTTGTTGAGTAGCATTAACTAATTGACCAGTAACTTTATCTACATAAGCAGTTCCAGTAAATGTAGCAGTTTGCTTAGCATTTGCAGGAACAGTAGCAGTAAAGGTTGAACCATCGCTATTTACGTAGTTAACAGTTAAGTTAATCTTTTTAGTTAATTGATCAGGTTGAGCTTCTGCTGGAGTCTTGTCTGGTACCTCATTTGGTGGTGTTGTTGGAGTAACTGGCTGTACACCATGTTTCATATGTACAGTTACCACTACATTTTGGTTACCTTCAATAGTAGAAGGAATTGTACCATCAGTTATTACATATACATAACCTTGATTTTCGAGATTACTAATAGTAGTTGAAGTATTGTAATCAACCTTAGTTCCAGCATCTACTAAACCAGTATTGTATTCAGTATTAGGAATATCAGTGTTGGTAGTGTCATCGTGGTAGACAACCTTTACTGAGCCCTTTTCAGCTGCCTTCTTGTAAACAACAACAGTTTCATAGTTTTCTGGAATACCAGTTGTACCATTCGTACGATATGCATCAGAAAGCATTCCATTTTGAACTACATCGTTAGCGGCATCGAATGTAAGGTTAGCTTTTACGCTTGAGCCATCAGCCCCAACAGTCACGCCAGGCGCATTCGTAGATTGGATAGTTGCAGTGTAGCCTTCTTCTACTGGAGATGTTACCACTGCATATGGGTCAGTTACTGTTTGACCCTGATTGTTTGTCATCTTCCAACCGGAGTCTTGAGTTACTGAATATCCACTTCTAATGTAATCTAAAACTTCATCAGCACTATGGGTCAATGCATAATCTTGAACTGACTTAATTTGATCTGCAGTTAAATCAAGAGTCAAATCGCGAGTCAAGTTTAAATCTTGAGTTACAACAAGTGGTTGACCATTTGCATCAAGGACTGGAGTACCATCTTCGTATACATACTTAATAGTGTTAGTGTGAGTCCCCTTAATTTGAGTTGAAGTTTCGTGAGGAATCCAAATTTGGTGACTAGCACGTTGGGTAGAAATACCATAATATTGACCTGGATCTGGTGCAGTACTTCTATCCCAAATCCTATTTGCTGGAATGCCACCAGTTAAGCCATTCCCAGAAATAGAAATATCTGGGTTAGCCCCGTTATCTTTATAGTTTTTAGCTGAGAATCCAGTCTTATCAAAAGTAACACTATTTACATCTGTCCAAATTTGCTGGGTACCATTAGACTTGATTTGTTGGTAAACAACGTAATCAGTACCACCGATGGTTAATACACCTTTTGAGTCACTCATGTAAATCAAGTTAGCAGTGTATTGACTAGACGTGGTATTAATGTCAGTTCCACCAACACCTGCCATCCAACCAGTAGTTGCACCACCAGCAGAGTAACGTTGTAAGTTAAGGAGCAACGGATCTTGGATATCAATACGTGAATAAGAATTTCCTAATGGGAAAGAAATTAACTCTGCATAGAAGTTAGTGTTGTCATCACGAATATCGACAATGGCACCCTTCTTAGAAGTAAAGGCAGCATTCGTACTTCCATTTCGTGAATCAAGAGAAACTACGTCGTCCCATGCATTGTCACCACGGTTTTGAAGAATAACACGGAAAGTGGCATCTTCGCCGATGGTAATATTTCCGCCTTCATTTACACCAATGTAGTTGTAACCATCGTAACTACCTGAAGGGCCCGCTTCATTACCACGAGCATTAATAGTATTTTTACCATTAGAGTGGAAATAAGTTACTGCATGATTGCCAACATTAATGTTACTATTATTAGCTAAGTCAAGAGCAACCCCACGACCTTGATTTTCAAAGTTAACATTAGCATATTCACCAACATTAAAGTTAGAGTTATCACCTAAAATTACCCCATCACGACCTGTGAAGTTAAAGGTTGAATATTGGCCTAAGTTAATCTGACCTGAACCATTTGGACGAGATTGACTAGATGTATAACCACCAAAGCGATCACTATCGGTTGTATTTGGACGAACACCTGTCATTGAAATAGCTTGACCAATGCTAGTATTAAAGTTAACTACGGATTTGTAACCAGTATTAAAAGTACCATTACTTTCTGCAAAAATACCTGCGTCATGATAACGAGCTGTAGTGCTCAAATCATTGCCAGTGTTCATGTTTACAGTCAGTTGAGCATTATTACCAACATTAACTGAGCTATTGCTGTTAACTAAATGGATTCCATCCCCGATAGAAGCACGATTAATAGTTAAAGAAGCACCGTTTTCGATGTTAACCGTACTTGCTTGAATGTTGTAGCCTTTAGTTTGACTCCAATTAGTAAAGTGTTCATTCTTTTCAGAAGATGTTAGAGTTGCACCATTAGAATCGTTAACAGTTGAAACAACAGTACCCTTAATGTTAACAGTACCATTACCCATGATTGATCCATTAACAGTTACATCATCAAGGGTTAATTGATTATTATTAGTAATCCGATTACCGTTAAGATTTAATACTGCCCCATCAACACCATGGATAGTGAAGGCACGGTTAATATTAAGGTCACTAAAGAAGTCGATATTACTTTTTACATTAACACCATTAACACTAGAGTTATTAACAGCATTTTGGAGTTCAAGAGCATTCGTAACATCTTTGTAACCACTATATTCATCATTATTTGCTGTTGGACTAGCAGCTGATGATTGAGCAGCAGTGTTTGCTTGTGGCATTGCAGCTAAACTAGCAAATACAGATGCGTAGTTTAAGTCACTGTTTACAGCAGATGAACTAACTGTAAATGATTGTGTAGCAACAGCACTTGCGCTTGCGGTACTTGCTTGTGCGTTTGAACTAGCAGTTGATGAGTTTTGAACAGCTGATGCACTGTTTTGTTGTGCAGATGAAGCACTATTTTGAGCAGCTGTACTATCAACATCACTTGAAGCATTAGCAACAGTAGCATTAACAGCAGCTTCGTAATCGTTAGCTGCTTGTGCTTTAATATCCCCTGCTGGATTTTGCACAGCAGCGGATGCATTGTTGCTTTGATTTTCAGCAGTAGCAGACTTCAAAGTAGAAGTGCTTGCTGAATTTAATGTAAGGTTATGATCTGTTTGTTCTGCTGAATCGCTCCCAGAAGCAGAATCAGCATTTGCAGTCGTACTATCTGCTGAGGCGGTTCCTGCAGCAAATGTAACACCAAGCAAAACAGACGCTACACCAACAGACAATTTCTTAATGGTGAAACGTTGCTTTTTCGGCTCATATTTCTTTATTTGTTCTTCCCAGTTATTATGCGATAACATAAATTCACGTCCCCTCTTGTTAGGTAATTGACGAATAAATAATACAAATTAACAGTGCACATAACTTGTTTACATTTACTAATATATAGTTTCTAAGAAAAAGGCAACCTATTTATTGAGAATTTCAAAAACGTGCTTTTGCTAATTTTACTTATTTATCGATAAATCCTTGATATATCAACATTTATCTTTTTGAAAAAAATCAGACTATTTGTTAAACATTTTAAGAAGATATGAAGAAAATTTCATTCGATCACAAAGGTGAATTGTTCGTTTTTTATTTATCGCTAATAAAAATTATATTAATCACGTCGAGTCCATCATATCAGGCACGCTAAGAACTATTTTTAGAAATTTAGTCCCTTTTCTCTTTCAGCTTAGCCCTTATCCCCCTATCTCTCACTAATTATTTTATCGTTATATAAATAACAAAAGAAGTGCGGACACTCACCATTTTGATGAGCGTTCGCACTTCTTTAGTTCAGCACTTTTAATTAAGTTATATCTTTCAGGGGGGAGAGAAATGATGTTATCTTAATTATTTATCAGCTTTGCGTTTCTTATCGTGACCCGCGAAGCCGAAGAGACTTGCGAAAGCAGCAAGACTCAAGCCAGCTAATGCACTGAACTTAGAAGAATCATTACCAGTTTGTGGCAATGTCTTCGCTGGTTGCTGGCTAGTACTGTTAGTTGCACTATTTTGTGTTTGACCAGTTACGTTTTCGATTACTGAACCGTTATTAATTTCAGTACCGTTTTGATGATCAATTGAACCATTACCGGAGTTCGTGTTTCCGCCATTATCAGGGTTTACAGCATCTACATGAACATTAACAGTTACTTCATAGGTAGTTCCGTCTGGGAAGTGAACTTCAACTACACCAGTGTGATCACCAGGAGTAGAAACATCAGGCTCTTGCTTCCAAGTGTAAGTTGTTCCATCTGGCATCTGATCTTTGTTCTTAATTGCATCTGCAGGGTTAGGGAGTTTACCTTGATCAGTTGTAATATTTTGTCCCTCAGGTGCGGGAACATTAACAGTTACTGTAACCGTATCTTCCGAACCGTCTGGATAACGAACAGTAATTGTTTCAGTATGTGAACCAGGCTTCTTGACATCTTGTGCTACTTGGTCTGGGTTTGTCCAAGTGTACTTGGTGCCATCGGGGAGATCAGCCTTGTTCTTAATACCGTCTGCTGGATCTGGAACCTTACCTTCCGGAGTAGTAATTGGTTGCGTTTCTGGTGTGTACTTATCTGCATCTGTTGCTGGGTTGGTTACGTGGATGGTTACTGGTACTTCATCCTTTGAACCATCTGGGTAGCTTACAACAACAGTTGCTGGCTTGTCTCCGGCAGTAGTTACATCTGGAGTGTCCTTCCATGTGTACTTCGTACCGTCTGGTAAGTCACTCTTGTTCTTGATACCTTCTGCTGGATTTGGTACAACGCCAGTCTTGGTATTTACGTCTTGACCTTCTGGAGTGTACTTGTCGGCATCCGTTGCTGGGTTGGTTACGTGGATGGTTACTGGTACTTCGTCCTTTGAGCCATCTGGGTAGCTTACAACAACAGTTGCTGGCTTGTCTCCGGCTGTCGTTACATCTGGAGTGTCCTTCCAGGTGTACTTAGTG
>NZ_QORN01000012.1:0-17549 GCF_014830205.1 Limosilactobacillus walteri | reverse complement strand
TTTATTCGACCACCACAAACTAGCGATGTAAATAAAGCGCGGTGGCCATCCGTAAAATGGTGGGAGCAGTTGTTGAATAATGTTGAAAAACTCCAACTGACGAGCCGACAGGAGCCTAAATCAATTGATGATATGGCTTTTTGGCTTGACCGCCAAATAGCCCCGACAATGGCAGCCATTATAACAGCGTATGAGGGTGATATTAGTTGGTTGCATGACATTATCAAGAATGGGGCCTCACGGCTGTCACAACGGCACCGAGACGCAATTGCACAATATTTACAGGGGGACTAATGATGGAAGATTATAGCATGGTCGCATTTTGTACTGAGCAAACAACAACAGAACAGGAATATTTCTACAGTATTCAGCCGATGGGGGTTAATGCGTGCGTGGTTAATCTAACGGTTGGCAGAAATGAGCGCAATCTTTTGGCGGAAAAACAGATCGAGGCAGCAAGAAAAGCGGAAATGTTGGTTCATGCCTCACATATCGCCCGTTTTACTACGCCTGAAGAGGCGAGAGACGAAGCGAAATTCTTTTTAGCGCAGACTCGTGCGTTTAATTTGCCTGAGAATGCCGTTCATACCTTGATTTTTACGCCCACCGTGGCTAATAAGAGCGCAATGGAGCTAATTAACTTCTTTCAAGAGACGTTATATCTCAATGGTTATCGCAATCAAGACTTGTGTATAATGGCAAAACTGATCGCAAATAATATCGTGCGACCAGCAAAATTACACTTGCGACCTAATTTGACGGTGATTGATTATAACCAACTATCGCCATCGGTCATTGGTGCAGGGACATGGATATTCGATAATAAATACCTTGATGAACGGCAATTCGTTGCTTATGATTTTATGGATTTCTATACCAAGCCAAATCAGCTGCGGGGACGTCAATTGAGTTTAGATACTGAATATATAGCGAGGGCAGGCGACAACTACTGGATGATAGCCCGTCAATTAGGCATTGAATTGGCAGAACTGTTATTGCTCAACAATGCTACCAGCGGTGATATGGTTGTCCCTGGTCAACGGATTAAAATAGCGTAATTAAAATTAGTATGTACCAACTTCTTTTTAGAGGTTGGTATTTTTTGGTATGCAGATGTTTTTCCTTAGTTTTAATGCGGAAAAGAATTTAGCGAAAAGCGGAAATAAATTTAGCGTGGAAAGTAATATTTAAGCTTTCTTTTTATAATCGTAGTTTTGCTTTGTATGTTTTAAGCTAAAAACCGGAAGTAATTTTAGTAACCTTTATTAAATACGGAAAATAATTTAAATCTTTCGGTTTTATAGTGTTACTTATTTTATCAGATTAATAGTTTAAATAATTTATAGTTTAAAGGTTTATAATTACTGGATTAAAAAAGCTGATTTATCAATGGTTTAGAAGAAAATGCAGCTACCTAAATGTATAGATATAACTACTTAATTGTATATATTCAACTACTTAATTGTATAGATAAAGCTACCTAATTGTATATATTCAACTACCTAAATGTGGAGATAAAGCTACCTAATTGTATATCAAAAAATTAAATCAACTACTTTTTTTTGATATCGGTAGTTGAATAGCAGAACCGTTGGTAGTAAAGTGATTACATAGTAAAAAAACTAATATTAAATAATTTAAAAAATACAATTATGTAGCTACTTTAATTTAATAGGGGGAAACGTAATATGGCTAATGATGAGAAGCAAATTGTTGCACAACATAATGATTTGATTCAGGCAGTTGCTAAAATGGAGCGTATGCCATTAAAATTATTTGAAATTATCGTGGGAAGCTATGACGATCGAAAAAATACCGATACTGTTTATATCAAGAAAAAGCTTGTTTATGATTTATTATCCTTAGAAGGAACAAACCGCAATTCGCGATTAAGAACAGCAATCCATGAATTGCATACTAATGCGACATTTCATTTTAAAACCAAAGAGGCAGATGGTTCAATTACAGAATATTCAATATCGCCTATTCAAGAAATCGTGTGGAACCATGCGCAAGACGATATTAAGGTTGTCTTTGCACCCAAGCTTCTTCCGTACATTAGCTTGCTTCAAAGCAATTTCACAAAGTATCGGTTAGCAGATGTTGCGAGACTTAACAGCAAACACGCTATTATAATTTATAAGTTATTAGCGATGAATTACAATCAATATCAATATTATGCAAGCCGAAAATTTAACTCGGAAAAATTAGATGAGTTTGCCAATCCCACAATTACAATAAAAGAATTGCGTCGATTGACAAGTACTGAAAATAAGTATTTAGGTCGTTTTTCTAGTTTTGAAACAAAAGTCTTAAAACTCCCTCTTAAAGAAATTAATGAAAATACCGCCTTTTCAATTAGCTACGATAAAATTAAACATGGACGTCAAATCTATGCAATTCAGTTTCATGTGACAAAGAATGATATTACTGTTACTGATAACGGATTGGGAATACTTCAATCAGCAGAATATCAGCAAGCTCTTAATTCACCTTATACGCCTCTTTTAGCAACTAACCAAATTATCGATATGGTTACGTTAATGCAGGATCAATCATTGGTTATCTCATTAGCCAACGATGTCTATCCCTTATATAAAAAAATAGTTTCTGATTATGGAGAAAACGCATTAAATAATCATTTAAGCTACCTCAAAGAACATATGAATAAAGTTGCCAAAAAAGGACTGAATGATTATCTTGCAAAAGCAGCACAAAATAGAATTGATCAATTAAAGAATAGTAGTACGTCGAAAAAAACAGAAGAATTGCCGGCATGGACAAAGAAGAGCCCAGAGGAATTAACAAAAAAAGCTACCCCAGAGGAAATAGCTTCACTAAGGCAAAGAATTGCTAATCGCAAGAAGAAATAACTCCCTGCCCCTTTCACGCTCCTTGGGCTACAGTGAGCAAAACGAAGGCAGCGAGTCAGTGATTTAGCCACTGCAGCCGCATACGCGTCTTCCGTTGGCAAATCCCTGCCTCTAGCTGCCTTCTACACATGAGCAAGTCTTCCCATATCGGATGAGCCACTCCCTGCGGTCGGTCTCCTTTTACCGATATGAGAAGACTTTTTTGTTTGAGGGTCGCTAGTTCAGGGGGCAGGGAGTTAGTAAGTAGTGGAGGCTACATTAGCGTCATTATGCCCCCCGCTTCCCGATAAGCCAAAAACTAAGAATAATGAAAAAGATGGTGAGCTTGGGACTAGCGATAAGGAGAGACACTGACTAAGTGGCTCGACCGCTAGTCACGAGATCACTAGTAATTGCCATGAGCTGGCAGAAATATGGCAGGCGGAAGACGTTTACGGCTGAAGCGCCATAGGACTGACTGCTCGACCAAACGTAATGGCTGAGGGGAGCGGGGGCATATAGAAAAAGACCATCAATTTTACGTTGATGATCTTTTTTTATTAGTCAAAATCAATTTGATCGAGCATTTTTTCACGACTGACTTGGTCTAACCCAAGATATTTTAGTGTCATGGCTTCACTAGAGTGGTTGAGCAATGACATTACGAGCCCAATATTGTAGTTCGATTGCGTGTAAACTCGATATGCTCCAGTTTTACGCATCGTATGGGTGCCAAGATAGTTAATACCAAGCAAGTCCCCAGTTTTGGCCATAATTTTATAAAATTGTTTTTCCGTAATATGGCGGTCCTGATGAGCAGTTGATGGGAAGAGCCATTCAGACTGAATATTATTTTCTTGAAGCCACGCATGATATTCTAGTAGGTCCTGTTTGACTGGTTTTAAGTACAAAATATTGGGTTTGTCCGTCTTTTTATCGCGAATATACGCGTTTTTCTTGATAGTTCCATCGTTATCAAAGATTTCATTGCGTCTAAGCGCCAATACATCACTTACTCTCAGCAAAGTTGCCTTGCCAACTTGGAAAATGGTGTAGTTTCGACGACCAAAACGGAAATTATTGAGTAAAGTGTCCTGGACTTCGTGGAGAATATTGGAATCTTTGATGGGGAGTACGACTTGTTTCATAGTGATTGCCCTTTCTGGTGTTCGTGTTATAATGTAAATATAAGAGATGGTTGATGAAATTGTTCATGGGTTTCACCAACACAAAAGCCCCTCGGTAATCCGCCATAATTACCAAGGGGCTTTAATTGTGGGTTAAGCTGTCACTACTTGCCTATCACTTGCGATGGTTTAACCAATACGCCACGCAAACGGGAATTACCGCTAACGATAATTGTGCTAGGTAGTTCAAGAGATGGTCTAGGAAAGTGTTCATGGGTATCACCTCCCAACATTAGAAAATGGATTCTAAGTGAGCTTGTGACAGCTATTCAATTATAACATGAGGAAATATTCTCCCACCTAAATTTAGGAGGAGTTTTTTTATTTAACACAAAAATAGCCCCTATATTCTAATTGTAGAATATAGGGGCTTGATATAACAAGGTTATTTAGGGGTTATTTTATAGAAATAGCCCCTAAGATAATAAGGTATCGATAAAATCATTATGGATACCCTGACTTTTACTTTTTATTATTTTTGACAGCATAAACGAGTAGAATCACACCATTAATTACCATAAGCAAAATATACGGATAAACTATCCAACTAGAAAGATAATCCCAGTATTTATCCATTGCAACTAATCCAATGACGAATAAGGCGTTTAGCGCTGAACAAATAGGTATAATCAAACTACTATTATTATCTGAGTTCATGAGATTGCTCCTCTTTCATAATTTATCTAATAGTATCAAAAGAGGAGTAAAAGAACTATCGAAAATTTGAGCATAAAAAAGAGCACCTTTTCAGATGCCCCGCCGGCTCGGATAAGTAACCAACTGATCCAATTTGCACACCAGCATTTTTCTCTTTGTAGCTATATTATAGCTGAAAATATTCTATGATACAATGTTAATGCACATCAGGATGCCCTAACCAAGCATTCAATTGTGCGGGAAGGAGGATCTTCCCAATGCATTGCGTTTTTCTCTTTGTATTGCTGCCTCTTTCAAAAAAGCAGCTGAAAAAACTGATTAAGTTTTTAAAGAAACTGTTTGGTTAATCCATTCATTTCAGCAGAATAAACCAGCGTCTGTCTTTGCGACAGGCGTTTTTTTGTTAGGGTTATTTATTACAAATAGCCCCCGATAATTCTTGTATGTAATGCTTAAAATTATTTTTTTAATATAGATTTAGTAAAATTTCAACTTAATTTTTAAATTTTACAAACCGCGTTTAAATAAATTCGTAAAATAATATGCTATCTCTCTTAGGAGAATTGGAAATAAATAGTAAACATAAACATCATTAAATAAAAGGTAAATAATAGTTGTTTACTTTTTATAATATATCAAATGATAATCCATTGAAGATGATAAAGATTAGGTTTATAATGTGGGCGGAAATAGATAATTAACTATTTCACAAATGATTTAAGGAGGCGTAAATATGTCAGTCGATAAGTCAAAATTTAATACATTTGATAGTAAAACAAGCGAGAGTAAATTGAACTATGCAGGTGGTTGCTGTTGTTCCTGCTCTTGCTCTTGCTGCTGTGGGTAAATAACTGAAATGTTATTACTGGTATTTTTATTAAAATACCAGTTTTTTTAGAGGTACATATGATAAGTATAAATAATGTGGAATTAACAATTTCAGGCAAAAAAATATTAGATTTTAAAAACAAAAAAATAGATATTAAGGACGGAAGTAAGGTCGCAATCTTAGGAGAAAATGGAGCAGGGAAAACAACGCTAATAAACCTACTATTAGGGAACATTAAAAATTATAAAGGAATAGTAGAAAATAACTTTAAACCTAGTGATATAGGAATCGTTTTTCAAGAAAATCAGTATGGAGATTTGATAAAAGTAAAAGAATTGATAAAACTTATTTTTCCAAAATGGAAAAGTGAAGATTTAGAAAAGTTCCTTAAGAGGTATTATCTAAAAGAACTAAAAAATACGTATATACATAAGTTATCAGTTGGAGAAAGGCAGAGACTCACACTGGGCTTAGTATTAACTCAAAGAAAAAAACTTTATATATTCGATGAGATGACATCAGGCTTAGATTCTTATAAACGAGAGACACTATTAGAGCTAATGCAGCAGGCAACAATGGAGAGTACAGTGATAAGTATTACTCATTATTTTGAAGAAGTAGAAAATTGGGCTGATTATGTTTTGATATTAAAGCATGGCAAGCTTCTTTATAGTGGTAAGACTAATAGTTTGATCAACAGATTTAGTAAGTATTTTCTATTTAAGATTGGTAATGTAAAGAATGTAGATTCACGGTGGGATAATAGAAAGGCATTGGATAATGGCAAAATATATTTTGCAAAAGGTATTAAAGAAAAGGAAAACTTTGTGACTTATTTAGATAGTAACAGTATTAAGTATAACGTTATTACACCAGGAGTCTATTCGAGCTACCTTTTAATGTATAAAGGAGTAAATTAAATGGAAAAGATATTTTTAAGCATAAAACTACAATTAAGAGAACCAATATCTATTTTTTTTACACTAGTTTTTCCCTTGGTAATGATGTGCGTAATGGTTCTATCTTATAAGAACTTTTCCCTTGGTACAGATGGATACCACTTTATAGATAAATATGTATTGATTAGTGTAGGAATAGGACTGATACCTTTAACAGTTATTAGTTTTCCAATTAGCTTTGCTACTAAAATGAAAAATAATCTCTATATGAGATTGAAGTATTTTGGTGTTAATATTATCACCTACACTTTTGCAGACATTGTGTCATATGTTGTATTAAGTTTAACTAGTATTTTATTAAATATATGTGTTGCAAAGATTTTTTTCAATGCAAATGTACCAAACTTTCTATATTTATTATTTTATATAATGCAGTGTGAATACTGTACCATAACTTTTCTTGTCTTTGGAGCTATGATGTCATTAATAATAACTAATCCAAGAGTTATATTACCAATGGGTATGACTTTGTTATTTACTTTCTATTTACTTTCGGGAGTGTTTATTCAATACACAGAACTACCGTTAAAAATACGAAAAATTGGGAAATACATACCTTGGAAATATTTAATGAATAATTTTTATAATATTTGGACTGAAAAAGATCTTATAGTAACTCAGTTTATTCAAATAAATACTCTTTGGTTAATAATATTAATAATAATTGTCATTATTCTATATAAAGAGAAGATGTGAGTAACTATGAAGAGGCAAACAATAAGAATATTTATTGAGGTAATCGCTGGAATTATTTTATCTTTTAGTTTGAATTACATATTGATTTATTTTGGATACGCTCATATTCAAAGCAATAACTTATCAACTTATACAGTGCGCGTGCTAAATTTACCAATATATAAGATCATTACACATAATAATAAAATTGTAGGGATTCCTTACAATAACAATATGGCTTTGGTGGGTATAGTGACATCAATGATACTAATTATAGTAATAGAAACAATTACTTTAATTTTTGAAAAGAGGAGAAGTAATGATTGATATTAAAAACAAAGGTCTATTAAATGAATTTACAAGTTTTGATATAGATCCACGAAACAAAACTAACAAAGACAATCATAGAATTTTTTCTAATGTTTTAATGGGGTTAGATAATACGCCAATGTTTTCCTACTTAAGGAATTTAAATACTATTCATTTTCAAGACCTTAAGAGTATGACAGAATATAATAATACAAATTATGCTCCTCTTAAAAGCGAGGCAATGCCCTTATCTGAAATTAATGATTTAAATACTCTATCTTTACCTAGACCTGCAAGAAAAATACGGAGATCTATTAGTAGTTTATTAAATGCAAGGAAAAGTGTAAGAGAATTTTCAGGTCGTATAATATCATTGAAAGATTTTTCAACAATATTACACTTTGCGTTTGGTGTAAGTAAAAGAATAACTTCTTATGGTGAAACTAAAAGTTATGGCCGTTACTTCCCCAGTGGTGGAGGTTTATATCCAATTTACGCAGTAGTTTTTGTAAATAAGGTAGAAGATATACCAGCAGGATTTTATAAATATCAACCATATAGTCACACACTTCAAAAATTAAATACTAAATCGTATCAGCAAAGTAAATTTTTTGCTGGAGGAATTGACACAAAGAATTTAAATTTCGCTATCTTTTATATATATACTATTAACAAAACATATTTAAAGTATGGTGAACTATCGCTAGCTAATTCATTAATAGAAGTAGGATGCATGGCTGAGAACTTTGATTTAGTTACTAAAGCTTATGGATTGGGTTCATGTGATGTAGCGGGGATAGATAAGCAATATTTGGAAAATCTACTATATATAGATGGAGTTAATCAAGTTTTAGTTTTATCAAGCATTTGTGGAGATGAGAAATAATGGTAGCTTTTATTAAACCTAGAGATCTCAAAGTAATTAACACAGAAGACCTTATTATATTACGTAGAGGAATAATTAATATATCAGAAGTTGAAATAAATAAGGGCAGAAGTACTAGGAATTTTTTAGATAAATTTCAAGAATTTATAGCTAATCGTAGATTAGAATTATCTGAATCTTCAGAGATTATGGAAGACTTTGATAAATTAGCTAGAATGGGGCTTATTAATAGAGAATACGATAAGTCTCAAAAGGTATTATTCTTAGTTAATTCCTCAGATTTTGATTATTATAAAGAATATTTATCACCAAAGTATGAAGTGGAAAACATCGATAACTTATTATCTATAAAGGAAGCTGAATTAATAGTACAAGATAAAAACGTACTCGAGATTAATTCGCTTTTAGAGAAGTTCAGTAGAATATTTAAGCCATATAGTTGGATTTATTTTATAGATTCTACGTATCATTTAAGTAAGATAAAAGCTTTCAATTATCTTATTTGTAAACTGAATAAACTAAGTACTTTTGCCATAGTTGATAATGAAAATTTATATTTATTTGGTGTCGAGTATAGAAAGACAGGATGTTTTGAGTGTCTTGAAAAACATATTTTAACGAAATTTGATATAGCAGAGCAAGAATTAAATGTGGCTGATAATATTGATCGGGATTTTGATTTAGTAAGTAGTTCTATAATATTGGGCTTATTACTTAGAGATCTAAAGAATATTAACTTATTTGGCCAATCTCAATTAATAGGTAACTATCTACACTTTTATTTACCTACATTTGACTATGAGTTTAATATAAATAGAATAGCCACTAGTTGTAAGGTATGTTCTACAATAACTAATACTAATTTTAAAGAACAAAATATGAATTCGATTAACATTTTAAAAGGACTGAGAAATGGTGATTTCGATATTAAATGATGCTAATTATAGTAGTTATAGGCATAGTATACTATCTGGTAAAGTTACAGGGATTTGGAATAATGTATTGTTTATGGGAACGTCTAGTTACCCAATATTTCCATACAATTACTTAACTTCAGAATTTTCTTCATTTGAAAAGAATATTTATAAAAATAATGTTCCAAAAATTGTTTATCATTTAAGTGGTTATGGGTCACTATTTAATGAGAGTTACATTAGTTTTTTAGGCGAAAGTACTGAGCGGTATTCTTATGTTTTATCAAAGATTCTATTAAAATCGAATATAATAAAGGGATCTTACAAAGAGCTTAAGTCTAAATATTTAAATGATTATATATTACCGTTGAAATATATAAATATTCAATTTGAAAAGAATTCCGTAAACTATTTAAATGCGGATGATAAGATAAAATGGGTCTGTATGAATTCTTTGATAAATCCTGGGAAAAAAGTCTGGATTCCTTTACAGTTTGTTTTATTAGCAGACAACGAAACATTTCAAAATGAGAAAAAATATAACATTACAGCTGTTTCAACGGGAACAGCTTGTCATGATAATTTTACTGCGGCATTGCAAAATGCATTAATAGAATACGAACAAATAGATTCATTTAATTTATGGTGGTACGGTGGAATAAAAGGCACACCTCTAAAATGTTCAATGCAATTTATACAAAAATTATTTGATAATGTAGATACAAAACAATTTAGTAGCAATTTTAAAATAAGGTTTACAGATATTTCTTTTGATAAAGATATTTATGTTATCGTTTGTGAAATTTTCGCAAACGAGGGAGACGATAATTTACCAAAGTATACAGTAGGTGTTCAAGGAGGACTTACAAAAAGTAAATGCGTTTATAGGAGCTTTATGGAGGCTTTAACTGTTCTAGAGTATTCTATGAATGTAGCATGGCTAGAGCCAAAAAAGTACATAGCATCTACTACACGTAAGCAAATCGGAAACTTAGATGATAACGTTTTAAAGTACGCAATTGAAGGAAAACCAAAATTAAAATTAAATAATTTTAGCTTTACAACTAGAAAGAAGTCAAAGACTTTAAAACAACAATTGGAAAATTTAAGCTCATTAAGTAAGTATGCTGCATGCCTCGATATATCCCCTCTTGAATTTAAAAATCTAGGATTTACTATTGTCAGAGTGATAGTTCCAGAGTTATTGCCGGTTTCTATGCCGACATATCCGCCTAAATATCATCCTAAGTATAAAAAAATAGGGGGTATTAAAAATACAAATGTCCATCCTATGGCTTAATATTTTACTTATTTTTACTACTTTCCCTGGTATTATTTATGTATTATTTAATGCAATCTCTATTTTTAAATATTTAAAAATGTCAACAATATACTTGGGAACACTGATTGTACTAGTATTTTTTGATTGCTGTGTATTAGATAAAAAAATACTAATTCTTGTTTTAGTAATTCTTTTACTACCATTAGGTTATGCTTCCTTTGAAAAAAAATTGCTAAACTTAAATCGAAATATTCTGCTTAAAAATATGAACTATTTTAGATTAATAGTTATGTTTCCGTTATTTGAAGAACTAAATTTCAGATACTTTTTATATCTTGAAACAAAAATGTTAAGCATATCGGTAATTGTTTTTATTATATTATCCACATTATCGTTTTTTTTAACACATTTGTTATATCAAGGAATAAGTGCATATATAAAGCTCCTTTTTTCATTTGGGCAAGCAGTTTTGTTAGTTTTATCTAATAGTATTATTTTAGTTATTTTGGTACATATTATATTCAATATATTGGTCTTTTTAGATAGATTATCCGTAAAAAGAGAATGGTAATTGTAGGTACAACGAGAGTGAAACTAATAGTTTAATCCCCAGTTTTCAATATAATACTTTGAACCATAAATTTTGATTTTAAATTATGGTTCTTTTCTGTTTAAATCCTAATTAAATAGGATAGTTATGATAAATAATTAAATCAGTTGGGAATCTTTTACTTGAAAGACACGAAATTACTTTTAACAATCCACTTTACTATTTTGTAGCCCATTCTGATTTTTGTTATTCAAGTGCTTAATATGTACTTATACCATGCTATTAATCACCTGATGTTTTCTTATATCTAATATTAGTTTTTCCATCAATCTACCAGTTATATCTATCCTTTTAACACATTTCATGAAGTGCTTGTTTTTTTGTCTTCTCATATATATATTTAACAAAGGAAGTAGTCACGAATAAGCAAACGGGGAGCCCTATAATGAAAGCAAACTATTATACCGTCAAACAAATTGCTGATGAGCTTGGAGTAACCAAACCAGCAATTACAAAGTATATGTCGAAAAGTTTTCGTTCAAAGTATACGAAAAAACAAGGTAATCGAATACTTGTTAATGAAGATGGTTTTGCTGATATAAAACAGCATTTTGCTGATTCTATTCATGTAAAAACACAAACGAATCGGAAAGTAAACGATAACTTATCAGAAAGTAAACGCAAACTTTCCGATAACATTAACGATGATAATCAAATAGCTAACCAAACCTATCAAGACACGCTTAAAGCTAAAGATGAAACAATAGAGTTATTGAAAAAACAACTAGCCACAAAAGATGAACAACTAGCATCCATGCATAAATTAATGGACCAGAATCAGCAACTCCTCCTAAATACTCAAGCTGAAAACCAGAGATTGTTATCTTTACAAGAAAGTAGTCCCAAAGCCTCTCAGAACGTCCAAGACGGCGATTTCACTGACGATTCAACTAAATCATCTACCCAAGACAAAAAAACGCCCCCAGAGAGCTCACAAAAGCAATCTAGGGACGATCAAGATATCATTAACCGTTTAAACAAGAAAAAACACTGGTGGAACAGACTATTTTGAGGCACTTAAACAGTGTCTTTTTTATTAAAAACCACAGAAAGTTCTTGCCCTCTGCTATATAATAGCGTATTCTTTGAAAAGAGGGTTATGTAACTCTTTCACAATTGAATAAAAAAGACAAAAAGAAAGGCCTTAACAGATATTGGAGTATCCATTAAGGCTATCAATTAACTACTGGTAATAGCTAATTGCGTCAACAAATTATTTTAGCGGAATAATTGTTGAGTTAAATTGTCGTTCTTTACTTGTATATTATAACGAGTATGAGATATGTTTTTCAACCATTTTGCGAGAAAAAAGGACGACATTTTGAATTAACTTAAGAAATAATAAATTGACTCAATAAAAATATGGAGAGCTAGTAGCTAATTGATAAGTTGCTGGCTCTTCTTTTTTGATTAACCGATCATTAATTGTCGATTAAGGCAGTGACCCTGCGTTGGTGGTTCCTCGAAGCGTCCGTGAGTCTGGAGACGCGCCAGACTTGTAGTAAACAACCATGGGTATGCTAAACCCTGTCCTTATCGCACGGGACTAAAGACGTGGCTGGAAGCTTCGGAAATGCTACGGACAACCCTGTTTGTTATGTGAGTTCTTCGGGTCCTCACGGATGATTCTCTTTGAACGTAGAGAAATCCCATCAACAACCCTAAAACAAACAGGGGCAAGGGCGGAGTGCGCTTAAACTGTCTGCATTGTAATTATTGATGAGTTCATTAAGTAATTAATGGATTGATTAATAATTGCGATGGGTCTATTGAGATGATACTCTTGAGATTTTTAAGCCACTGATAGGCTAGGTCTCAAGAGAGCCAGGGCTCCGCCAGTTGCACTGGCTTCCTAGGGATTTAAGGGGTATTACGCTCTTTTTTGCTGTAAATATTACTTAAAATAATGTACAATTAGTGTGAGGTGATTAATCATGATGAAGATGTCAATAAAACCTGTTTCTGCTTTACGTGATTACAATAAATTACTGAAAGAAGTAGATTCTGACAATCCTGTATTTTTAACTAAGAATGGTTATGGAAAGTATGCAATTGTTGATATTGAAAGTTATGATCGGTTTGTAAATGGTATGAAAGTTCTTAAGGATCTTCAAGAAGCCTCGGCTGAAAGTGGGTTATACACGCTAGATGATGTGTTTGGAGAGCTTGATAAATGAAAAACTATCAAATAGGGTTTAGAGGTGCAGCGAAGCGCGATATTGCTAATTTGCATCAATATCTTGTTCACAGGTTTGATAAACAGACCGCTGATAAGGCAAGTACTTCGTTGAAACATTCAATTGAACGTTTATCGGCAATGCCAGGGTTGGGTAAAGATGCTACAGAGTTATCTGAATTATTAGCCGGTTATCGCTTTTTACCGTTGAAACGCAACACAGTCTTTTATCGTGTTCATGATGATGAACAATTAGTCGAAATTTTGCGAATTTACGATAATCGCATGGATGTTATTGCGCATTTGTTGAATGATAGGGAGCAGTAATGCTTCAAAGTCGGAAAGATATTTGATGAGGTATTTAATATCCACTAACACAAAAGCTCTCAAGCTATAGCGGTAGCAAGAGAGCTTTTTGTTTGCTATACTATGTTTGTAGAAAGTTATTTGGATGAGGCATTTAGGCTTCACCAACACAAAAGCCCCTCGGTAATCGGTCATAATTACCAAGGGGCTTTATTTGTGGGCTAGTTGCTGTCACGTGGATTACTTAGCGTTTATGATGCTCGAGCCACCAAGCAAAATAGATTGGAATTATCGTGAGTGATAATTGTGCTAAGTAATGTAGAAAGTTATTTATAAGATGCGACATCTAGGCTCACCTCCTTTCACACAAAATAGATTCATGCGTCAGGCTGTGACAGCTGTTTAATTATATCATTCAGATTTTACAAAAGCTGCTTAATGAGGTATTCATTTTAGCTATATTTGGGTATTGATAATTCGTATATTGCATAAAAAGTCCAAACCATGTATAATATGTATTGCACCAAGGAATGTACGTATAAATAATATAGAGAGTTAAGTAAAGCAATGGTGACATTTCCCAGCCGATTGGGAATGTGTCGAGACTAATCAATAGTCAGCCATTGCTTTTTTTGTGTTTTAAAAGCAATGGTTGGCGGAAAGGAGTTGCCAATGAAGGTCGCAATGAAGACGGATAAAGGCGCACGCGTACAATTTGCCTTTACTTCCGAAGACTATCCGAAAGGGAAGAATTACATCTTTAATAACGCGGTAAGCGGGTATAGTGATGACCAGCTTACTCAGTTTGCGGAAGCATTAGATATGCTTGTAGAAGGCTCTCTAATGGACGAGATTGCTGTTTTAGCTACTACCAAGGTAATTGTCGAAAACGGACAAGAACAGCCTCAAGCGTAAGCTATGCGCAGAAATAATAGGAAAGGAGGGATAACCTCATGATTACAATCTTAAAGCTTAAATTTAAGGACACTACCGGCAAGAGCCACTTCTTCAAGATTGCTAATCCGAAAAAGGGATTAAGCAAGGAGACAGTTCGGCAAGCTATGGAAATGATGGCTGCTACTCACCTCATTAAGAAGGGTGACGAAGAATTAACGGCTACTCCAGTTGGCGCCAAGTACGTAACTACAACGGAAGAGGCAGTCTATTCAGATGAAGTCTAACAACCAAGCGAGGACGCATAATGTGCCCTCGCCTTTTTTGCATGAAAGGAGAACCAAATGGAATTAAAGAAAGCCTTAGCGCTAGAGAATTTCGCTCAGACAGTCTATCGCAAGTGCGATTGCTGCAAGCGAGTACGCGATATTTATTTTCGGCTAAATATTAGGGACGCCAAAACAGCTTCAATGCTGGTCGGCTCCCTCGAGTTATGTAAGGAATGTGGCTACAACATGGGCGACATTACTAATACCCAAATTCAAACAGAAAGGACGTTAGAGGAATTTAGCTTTGAGTAACGACATCATTAGATACGTGCTAGAACAGTCTGGGGGCCTGTTAATTGCTGTCATTCTAATATTACGCATGGAAGCCAAATTGGATGGCTTAACGAGCGAAATAACACGTTTGACGGATACGTTGACCAGGCATCTCATCTTGTTCTCACAAAACAACAAGATTGAGAAATGACACACGACCAATTTTTATATTTATGCAAGAGGGGGTGACGAGGTGGAATTGCAAGAAAATTTTGACCGCTTCCTTGCCGACATGAAACTGGAAGGAAAAGCTGATATGACGCTGGTTGAGTACGCTAATCGGTTGTCAAGATTTAAAAAGTACCTAATTCGCCATAAAAAAGCCTTAAATGAGATAAAACATGACGATATTATCGAATTTACTCGCGAAATGTTTAAGAATAACTTAAGTTCGACAACTATAAAATGCGAACTATCGACTTTATACGTATATAGTCTATGGGGGGTTAAAAATGGAATCCTCAATCAGGCCCCCTTATCACCAGCCGATTATCCTAAAACCAATACTGCTAAAAAGCGGATTAGACGACTGTCAGACGAGAACATCCGGGCGTTTATCGCCTACATTAACAGTCTTCAGGAGAATATCCGGGCCGCTTTTTGGCTGATGTATGGAACAGGAGCACGAGTAGGTGAGGTAGCGCATTTAACGGTAACTGACGTGCAGCTAAAAGAGGGCGCGGTTTACGTTAATATAACCGATGCGAAGTGGGGAAGTGATCGTTGCATTCCAATTCTTAACCAACAAGCTGCAAGGATCGTTTGGCAGTACCGACAATCAGTAGGACTAACTAAACAGCCATTATTTCGGCTCTCACGACGAACTCTGCAATGGTATGCGACCAAATTCGCCCAGGAGACTGGTATTGATTTTCATTGCCATTTACTACGCCATACTTTTGCGGCCAAATTAACAGAAAAGGGAGTGCCAATCACCACCATTCAATACCTATTAGGGCATCGAACAGTCGCAATGACGGCTTACTATGCTCAATCAGCACTTGTCGACGTGACGAGTATCACACCAACAATTTAGTACCAAACACAAGGAGAGAAAGAGATTATGAATGATATTAAATTATTAGGACGATTAACCCAAGCACCAGAACTAAAGGAAAGTGTTAATGGCAACCAATACGCATGGTTTACTGTTGCCGTACCACGGAAGAACAACCGTGATGAAGCTGATTTTATTCGTTGCAAGGCTTTTGGAAAGTTGGCAGGTGCGCTTAAACAACATTGTGATAAAGGGCGTCAGTTGCTCCTAACAGGCCATTTAGAGGTAAGTGCCACAACTGACCAACAAACCCAACAGAAACGCTTCTTCCATACAGTCATCGCCCATCAAGTCGAATTTCTGCATGATCCTAATCGGGCAATAGCCTAAGAAGCAGATTGTTGCCGGTTGTCAATGGTAAGCGGACCAAGCAAAGCGCGGGAGCATTAAGGAATTGACAACCATACATATTTACACTTTGGCGGTTTCCGGAAACAAATTTATTTTGTTTTCCGGATGCCCCACGGCGAGTGCAGGGTGTGGGACTGGTCCCACGTACAAAGTTTTTGCGAAGCTTTTTTCAAAAAGCGACCAAGGGAATTTGTCCGGCATTTGCCGTATCCCCCGCATACTAATAGGGGGGTAATAAATACGAGATTTTGGGTGAAAAAGCATGAATAAATCCCATCATGATAGCTTTTCAGCGGTAATTGACTGGCTGGAATTTACGGTTACCGGATTGCAACTGGAAAGTGTCATTTTTGAGATACTAAAGTTAGAAAAAAAGACGTTTACGAAAATGGAAACCGGACGCTTTGGTTATCGTTCACAGTTGAAATGGGACGAAGGAAGTCTCTACATCATGTTCAATGCAGCGGGTAATGAATACGAAATCGAAAACCTACCGCAAACTATTGATCGGATGGGCGTTCACGTAATGATTACAGGTGCCGGTTGTCGGCAATACGAGAGTCTATATGAATTGAAAACACTTCTTCTATATCTAACAATTCTGGACGACAAGGTGAATTTTAGTCGCGTGGATATTGCGATTGATGACCTGCAGAACCGTATTATTGATTTTGGACGCATTCATCGGGCGGCTATTAACGGTCACTTTACCTCCCGCTGGAGCAAGTGGGACGAGGTCAACAGTCGCCAATGTTCAACCGGCGAGTTTCTAGGACGCACCATGTATTTTGGATCGCAGTCTTCAAACATCTTTTGTCGCATTTATGATAAAACGCTGGAACGCAAAGCAAAAAGCGAGGAGAAGACAGCAGAATCCGAGACTTGGACACGGTTGGAAGTTGTCTATAAAAAAGAGCGGGCCAAGAAATTGGTGTACCACATCATTGACAAGAATTTATCGGTGGGAACAGCCATTCGCGGAACACTAAAGCAGTATATTCGC
>NZ_QORN01000011.1:0-33351 GCF_014830205.1 Limosilactobacillus walteri | reverse complement strand
TCCTCTTTTTTGTATAAAAAAATCTGGCATGGAATTTTCATCCATACCAGAAGATGTATTGCTTTTTTAATTGTCTAATCTCGATTTAATATGATATGCCATACAAAAAATCCTACACCAATAATAAGCGCTAACCATGCCCACAATTGTAAAGTTAGATAAATCTTAAAAGTTAATAAGCCTAAGACCCAACTAACTAACATCATTGCTAATCCGGCGATATCACCACCAAGACCATCAATACCACACGTGGCAATATAAACTATTCCAGAAGCAAGATACAAAAGGGCAACTATTAGTTCTGCGGTGCCACCGTAAATTCGCACCATAACATCAGGATTACCAAATCCCTTAACAATTGATTGAACTAAAATAATAATAGCAAGTACAATCATAATAATACCGACAATTATCTTTGTCATTTTCATAAAAAAGACCTCCTCAAAGCTATTTTAACTGTTAATCACAAAATTATAAACAGATTAATACTGAGGAGGCTTGTGTAAAATTGAAACCAACTAATCTTTCCCTTGTTTAACCTTTTTTAAGGCTTCAACAAAAACTTCGTATGGCTGGGCCCCTGTGATCGAATATTTATTGTTAATAACAAAAAGCGGGGCACTGGGCATTCCAATCATAAAAGCTTGACGTTCGTCTTTTCGCACTTTATCTTCATATTTATTTGAATTAAGGATACTAGTAATTTTTGTAGCATCAAAACCGATTTTTGTCATCGCAGAAGTCAAAACGTCATAATTAGCGATTGGATCGTTAGCAACAAAATAAAGCTGATAGAGCTGATTTATAGTTTGCATTAAAAGCGACTGATCATTTAAAGTTTCTACATATTTAATTAAACGATGTGCAGCAAGTGTATTAACTGGAATAGCATTTTCCATTTTAATAGTTAAATCAGCAGTTGCAGCAAAATAATCGATTTTCTGGAGTTGTACCAATGCTTGGTCTTTAGTTAATTTATGATTCTTGGCATAATAATCAACCATTGTCAACTTTGTAACTGTTGGTAGTGTTGGATCTAACTGAAACGACATGAATTGTAACGGTGTCTTATCGGCAAGTTTTAACTCATTTAGTGCTTTTCTTAAACGTGTAATTCCAACATAACAGTAAGGGCAAGCAATATCTGCCCAATATTTGATTTCCATTAATAATCGCTCCTTGAGTATTTAATCATTAATTTAATCTAACCATAAAATAGTTAAAGTTGCTAGCGCTAATAATAGATAGGGATTGAATAATTTTAAATAACACCTGTCATTAAAATTATAGTTTTAATGCTACCGAAAATAAAAAGCCCCCGAAGCAACTGATTTTCGTTGATTATTAATTATTATATATAAGCTATATTTACTACTAATTTTGTTTTACAAATAAATCTGCAACAGCTTAAAAATTTTATAATCACCAATATTATGGTTAGATTCAGATATTACGTACACACAAGTTCCGGGTTGGCTTGGTAATACAACACGTGATCTTAAATTGTCAGTTATTCGGCATTTTCAGACTAATGATGATACACGTTATCCTGTAATTTTTTGGTTTGCTGGCGGTGGCTGGATGGATACTGATCATAATGTTCATTTACCTAATTTAGTAGATTTTGCCCGTCACGGTTACATTGTTGTCGGTGTTGAATATCGTGATAGCAATAAAGTCCAATTTCCCGGTCAACTAGAAGATGCCAAAGCAGCCATTCGCTATATTAGAGCTAATGCAGAGCGCTTTCAGGCCGATCCGAATCGTTTTGTAGCGATGGGCGAATCTGCTGGCGGTCATATGGCTAGTATGCTTGGCGTGACGAATGGTCTAAAACAATTTGATAAGGGATTTAATCTTGAATATTCGAGCAACATCCAAGCGGCGGTTCCATTCTATGGTGTAGTTGATCCATTAACAGCCAAAGAAGGCAGTATTTCTAATGACTTTGACTTTGTGTATCGAAATCTTTTAGGAGCAGAACCGGAAGATGCACCGGAACTTGACTCTGCTGCTAACCCCCTCTCCTATGTAAATTCGAATACCGTTCCCTTTTTAATTCTACATGGAACAGAAGATGTTGTCGTCCCAATTAAAGACAGTGAATGCTTATATGAAAAACTGGTAAAAAATGAGGTTCCAGCAGAGTTATACGAAATAAATGGCGCTAGTCATATGGACGTTAAATTTATGCAACCAGAAGTATTTAAAATTGTGCTAACTTTCTTAGAAAAACATTTAAACTAAACGATTTTGTAGATGATGAGCCGTTTAAACAAAAGCTCCGATAAAATGCCGTTATATCAGCATTCTATCGGAGCTTCTTTTTTATACAATCTTACAAAAATGCGCCCCCCGAGAGTCGAACTCGGATCATGAGGACCGAAATCTCATGTGCTATCCATTACACTAAGGGCGCCCAATAACTATATTTTAACTCATTTATTATAAAATAAAAGTATTTTTGTCAATTTATATAAAATAAAAAGAACCGAGGTATTTCTCAGTTCGCAATATGTATGACTGCCCATTGGTTTGGGTAGATTTACTATGTTTGGACCCTTTTCTGCCACAGATACACATAGTCTCGCTACCAGCAAGCAACTCTGATAGTTCTATGTGGTTTACAAGATCTGGACGCGGATCTATTACCGCTCAACTTTCACTCGAGATGAGAACAGCATTTCATATCTTCTTTAAATAGTCTTACTGTAAATTGGTCAATTTGAGCTAATAGAACCAGTCTCGTTAGTTATATTCTGCTTGCCAGACTTCACGACCAACAATCTTCTTGATATTCCGCTTTGGTTCCTGTGGTCATCAGCCACCGTTTTGCTGCGGATGGGATATTACGATTGCCTAACGGACTGTGCATTGGGTTTCAAACATAGATTCTAGAACAAATTACCAGTCGGCTTTTTTTCACCGATCTGACTAGGTATTACGTAGCCAGTTTGTAAGATATAACCTATCGATTATACCCGACTTATTGGAATTAAATTCATCCTGAACAGGCGGGCTTCTCACACCCTTATACACTGCCTTCAGCCACTTCTAGTATATCATTTTTGATAACTTTTATCAGTAATCTTTACCCTTAATTCAAAAATCACTATAATTGAATACGGTACATTAATTATTAGGGAGATATTTTTTATAATGAAAAAACAATCAACCACCATTATTTCGATTATACTTTTAATTCTTATCGCTATTTTTGCGCTTCTTAATACAGCAACAGTTGAAGTAAACTTACTAGGATTACACGTAAGAATGCCGCTTGTGTTGCTTATCTTCGTTTGTCTGCTAATTGGCGCGGTTATCATCTATCTTCTTTCATTCTCAACTCACCTAAAAACGAGTAAAGAATTAAAAGAATTGAAAGCGTCAAAAATTAGTAAGGCTGAACTAGAAAATTACCAAAAAAAGATTAATAAATTGCAAAAGGAAAACACATCTTTACGACAACAACTAAAAGAACAACCAAAATCAGTCACTAATACTAAATAAGTGTTGCCACTGTTAAAATTGACCCCTTTTTTGAAAGGAAGAGAAATGAACAAATATCGTTTTATTGCAGTTGATATTGATGGAACGCTCTTAGATGATAATGATTACTTTGATATTGAGCGTTTAAACAGAGATGTTGATGAACTACTTCAACGTGACTATCATTTTATTGTAGCCAGTGGAAATAGTTACGACGCGTTAACTTCTATTTTTAAGCCATGTCCGCTTGTGAAAAATTTTGTTGCAGAAAACGGTGGCCGTATCATCGTTAATCGGCAGCCTGTTAGTGGAATTTCTCACTCGCTGCCAACATTACAGCAACTTTTAGTTACTATTAATGAACGTCTCCCTATTCCTGATATTCTTTCTTTATCGGGAAAATCACAAACATTTATCGCAGACCAATATCGCAATGTCCCCGTTCCTTACTATCCTCATCATGATTACTTTAACAAGATTCAAGAAATTAATGAGCCCATTTACAACCTTAATATCAGTTGGTTCAAACAACGGCTTTCACAATCCGTGATTCAGTCTTTTGTCGAACAGCTAAATGCGCAATATAATAATATTCAAGCAACATATAGCGGCGCATTTGGAATTGATATTCTTCCGGCTGGCGTTAATAAGGCAAATGGCTTACAACGGCTAATTGAAACATACTTTAATGGTCAGATGAATGAAGTTGTGGCCTTTGGCGACACTTCCAATGACATAGAGATGCTACAAGAAGTCGGTTGTAGTTACGCAATGAAAAATGCAACAGCGGATTTATTGCATGTTGCTGATAAAATAACAGCCTTTGATAATAATCATAGTGGTTTATTAAAAGAAATTGAAAAGCAATTTTTGCAATAACCTATTTAAAACATTATGTAAACTAGCATTATAAAAAGAAACTGTCGATTTTCTTTCTATAGAAAAATGCCCTCCGAGTATTTGATGAATTTTTATTTCATCTGTATACTCAGAGGGCATTATAGCCTTTTCAGGTTCTTTTATAATTGGCTTTAATATACTCCACCATCATAAAAATTATAAGATGGCTTGTTAAAGTTATAGGTAGGAAGTTCAGACATTTTAATAAAGTTATCTGCAATTCCCCAACTCATTAAGTTGATTGGCTTACCAAAGTCTTCGTCAGGAATAACAACCATAATATATTTGCCAAGAGCACGGGCCATTCCTAACTCAACGCCCATTCCAACATCTTCTTCTTCAGGAATATAAACCGCTAATAACATATCAGATGTTGATACCCCTACTCGATCTCCATTATAGGTAGCAGTACTCCATTCACGATCTTGGAGAAGTTCAGGATGCTCATCTACACGTAATCCCTTGTATTGGTGCTGAAGTGGTACATATGAGTTTTCTACATCAACAGTCGGATTCGTCTGAATTGCTTTCATTGCATCTTCATAAGCCTTATTTTGCTTATCAGTGAACCAACCAGCACAAAAGTACACTGTCTTGCTCTTTTGAATTGTCATTAAATGAACTCCCCTTTATTTTGTGTTCATTTTAAATTCTATCATGAAATAGCCAGTTTAACCAACCCGAAGTTCCTGCTTTCCTGCGATTATCCGCATCAAGCTTAAGGAGGTTTATGTTTAAATAATGAATTACGTTCATTAAAATCATCCTTCCTTAGGATTACTGCCAAACTTCACTTGCAATATCTTGAATTAGCTTAATTTTTCCTGTCTTAAATTTTACCCGCGCATCTTTTAACTCCGTAAGACGAAGACAATGTCATAACAGAACAGTGAAGTATGTTGTGTTGTCACAAAAAATCTCCCTTGCAAGCTAGCTAATAAAAAAAGTCCCCAGGAATATCATACGATCTCCTAGGGACGTCAGTTAACGTGATACCACCCTAATTTAGTAGGTATTTACACACCTACCCTCAATAAATCTACCCGTTAAGAGTAAACTCAGACACTATATCGAGTGCCAATCGTAGTCTGCTTACTAAAAATAGCTCACAAAACTATTAGAATTATAAGACCATCTTCATGAATTTTCGCTATGTCAGGTTACACCATTCCTGACTCTCTGTAATAGCATTAAAACATTACTCATCTTTTCTAATTTTATATTAATTAAATTATCATTATCTTATAACTAATTTTGACCATTGTCAATATTATTATTTCTCTACTAGGGCTTCCTTAATGAGCTGTTTAGCAGCAACTGACACCGGAACACTTTTACTATCGGCATATCTTTTTAACTGTTGATAAACTTCTAAATCACTTGTTCCTCGCCAAACCAAGCCCGTTACTTGTCCATGTTCTTTATTCATTTGACCCCTTCTTCCATAAGATATTAGCGATTTGTTTAATTATGGTTATCCGATTATGCAATTGAAAGTGGGTTGTCTTAGGATAAACCCTTTGATGGTATTCAACTGATGGGTGAGTCCTAATTAAAGCTTTTAGCATTTCTGATTGGATATGGGGGACCGATCCATCAGTTTTCTTATCTCCTTCTTCACTTCCCATTAAATTGTAAATTTTAACGGTATAATTCAACTGCCATTCTTTCATTTGAAGAAATAACTCTTGAAAATTTTTATCTGTCGATTTACTAATTAAATGATACCGATACTTCAATTGGTCGCTTAAACTTTCTTCTACTGGAACACCAAGAAAGACTAACTTATTTAAGCGTAAATGACGTTGCAAATATTTAGAGCTCATATACGCATGAATAAATTCAGTTCCACCATAAGAATGAGCAATGACGTTGGTTTGGTCAATATTATAGTGTTGATGCAAGTATTTTAAGACGCTAGTAAGCTGCTTTATTTGTGGATGGTACGTCGTATTATAATTCCATGTAAAAAGAATCTGAATTAAAGCATTCTTTTGCCCATTAAAACTACCTTCTGTCCAAATACGACCATTAGAAGCAACCCAAATTGTTAATACCTTTTGGGCAATATGCTTTTGCTGGTAATATTTAATTAATTTATCATAGGTAGTAGCATTTCCTCCCCATCCAGGAATTAGTAAAGTTGGCGTACTTGAGTAGTAAATATCCTTTCGATATTCTTGAGGTGACAAAGATTTCCCTGGCGTACTGTGCATTAGGTAGCCCTGGATTCCAAAGGCAACAAGAATAATCCCGCCTAAGCTTATTCCAATGATTTTTAATTTCTTCATTAAATCATCTCTTTTTACATTTCAATTATATTTGCATCTCCTATTATACGCGAAAAAACTTCAGTAAGACATTTTGTCAACTGAAGTTTTACATGATTATTAAATTTTAGGATACGGAATCAATATCAAATTACCATTAATATACTCACCGAGATAAATATCCTCAATTCCATTATAGCCTGCTTTATGGATTTGCTCGTAAACCCATTGTTCATCGTGATGAATTAATTCCATTACATCAACATTTATTTGTCCATCATTTATTAATGGAAAACGCACGTTATCTTCATCATTTTCAATTATTACTAGTTGACCATTTTGCTCTAAAATGCCGCTTTTAACCTTTGATACTTCATAAATCCCATGACCACGTAAACGAAACATCAAGTCATTAGCGGTTATTCCTGCACGCATACAGTTTTCGACTAGCAATTGCCCATTTTGAATCAAAATCTGTGGTCGGCCATCGATGATTCGCCGTACCCATGCATTATGATCCTTAGCGAATTTTACTAAGAAAACAATTAAGGTCCAAATAAGCAATACCATAATAAATTCAAGGACAGAAATGTCACTATTGTAAATAATGCCCCCAATAATTCCCCCCAGTACATAGTTTTGAACTTGATCAATGGCTGATGTAGGGGCTAAATTTCCTTTTCCTAACAGGTTAATCTGGAGAATCAAGCATAACATTCCAAGAACAAATTTAATAATAATTAATGAGTAATTATCCATCTTGCCCTCCTACTTCATTAAATTAACTTGATGATTAACAACATGCGCCCTTGTGAGGGTATAGTTATCTCCCGTAGTACTTAAGTTAACACGGTAATCTCGGTCTTCAATGCGGACTAAGATACCATCCGTTAAAGTTGTCGAATTAACAACGACTTTTTGCGGTGAGACATTATGATCGCGCGCAACAGCCTTGATAAAAGGAATCATCTGCGTCGTCTGTGATTGTTGAGTACTAGTTTTTTCCATATCGGTAATTTGAAAACCAATAAAAAGCATTAGCAGTAAGAAGAAAATAATTCCCAAGTCACGATAACGCGTAATTAAACGATGACGAAAATACATTAAAGCCATCAATGCAATTAATATGATAAAAGTAATAATTGCAATATAATTAAATAATTGGTTCATATGTTGGTGATTGTTCAAATAACTGATAGTATAAAATGTCACTTTAATTATTCCTCCTTGAAACATAATAAAAACTTAAAGAGCTAATTCAACAGATTTTTAGTTGCACATGTTAAAATAGGAATAACTTTTAGGATAAAAAAGAAGGAGGACTCTTAATGATCTTAAAAATATTAATAAAGGTCATCTGGATTTTGCTAGGCAGCCTTTCCTTTATTGGGGGAATAATCGGTATATTACTCCCAGTTATTCCGCAGGTACCATTTTTCCTTCTTACGATTTGGTGCATTACCAAAGTATCTCCACGTTTCCATAATTGGCTCTTACGCAATCCGCTTTACCTAAAATATGCTAAGCCATTATTAGGTCGACTTGGTTCATTGACATCACGCCAAAAACAAGCTGTTCAAAACACCAAAAAATAATATAACAAAAGGTCTAGAATGATGGCAAATATGTCATTGCTCTAGACCTTTTACTTTTAACATAACATCTAACCAAACAACCGAGCCCAAAATCCCTTCTTTTGTTCTTTCATTGGTTGTTCTATTGAAGTGTTCGCTACTGCTTCATCAGAAACCAGTGCTTCAAGTTGCCCATAAGGATTACGTTCCCCGATCCATTTGAAAAATTCATCTGCTTTAATTTCGACAAATTTTCCACGCTTACCATTAATACCATCTACGCATAGTTCAATCGGTAAAGCATTTCTATATTTTTCAATACTATCTGCTGTAAAGCCATTAAATGTATTTAACTTTGAAATATCAAACAATAAGCTCCGATCCTGTTGACGATATTTAAAGTCTTCTTCTTGGGTAAGGTATAACTTTGCCCAGCGGTTTCGTGAGCTTTCCTTGAAATCATCACAAATCTCATCTGCAAAGTAAGGCGGTACCTCTATATCGGCCATCTTATAATACTCACGGAATAATTTCCGTGTATTAGCCAGAAAATCTAGTTTTCCTGTCTTTTCATCAAAGGAACGCCAAGGGGTGTCATCATCTTCAAGGAGGCTCGCCATTCGCATTACAAAGTCCTTAAATAATGTATTATTCAAGGTTTGCCGTACATTATAGATATATTTATTAGCTTCACCTTTTTGCTGTTCATCAATAACTTTATCAATTTGCAGGTAATAAGTTCGGCGGGCTGTTTCTCGTAGCATGGTGAAACCAGAGTCATAATTGGTTGTCCCAATTAAGGGAGCAATCGTATGTGGATTGTTAACTAATTCATTCATCGTATCAACCACTAAATGTCTACTGTACTGATCTTGTTGGAAGAAGTACGGTTCAATTTCATCCATTAAAACAGGATATGAACTTCCTAGCTTCATGTAATGTTCAATCGCATCAACAGTCTTAGCTTTCTTTTGTGGTGTTTCTGTTGGATAAATGGTTCCAAAATCAATTAGTGAGCGGTCGGTGTTCCATGTCAATTGGTTAATAATCCGCAACAAAGTAGATTTACCGGAACCCGCGGTTGCCCCTAAAATTAAGAAGTTAGGAATATCGTTTCCATCTTCTGGGTTTAAACTGGCTTTAGCTCGGATTTCCCATAAAAATGGCGCAGTAAAACTATATAAAATGGCTTCATAAAAACGTTTGCCATAGTCATCATTATAATCAACGACATATTGTTGATACCCCTTTAAAACAGCATCAATACTTTTCAAACCATCACGTATCTGGCTAATAGTTGCAACTTTGCCGAACGGAATTGGGTGCGTTCCAGTATCGTTTGGTACGTACAGTCCGCTATTATTATTAACCAGGTTTCTTTCCATTGGCCGGTCATATAAGAACGTCGTATATTTCTTTTCAGCAGACCGTTGTTGTGGTGTCATACCGCTAATTAACGCATCTTGAACTTGCTTAAAGATTTTTTCTCGCGACTTTAATTTAGGTTTAGCTGCTCGTGGAGAAACAGCAGTTTTTTGCAGGGTATAGATAGTATCATGCTGTTGAATCTGCCGCTCGGCTTCTTCCTTATCTTGGGAACGGTTGGTGGTAATATCCCGCATCGTTTTGGTAATCAGTGCCGGAATCTTATTCTCATCAATCTGTTTCTGGATATCATGACTGATTAAGTCAGTCATATCAGCGGCAGCAATCTGGTCCGTGACCTCATTGTCAAGAATAACAACCGCATTCTTAGTCCCTTTAGGATCTTTCATGCTTTCATCAATTTGCTCCTGAGCAGCTTTTAAAAGGTTTTCGGTAAAGAATGGGCGTAAGATAGGTTTAATATCATTTTTGTAATGATTGTCAAGGTTTTGGAATAAACGAATGTCATTATCAAAGACCAGAATTTCTTCATATTGATTCCGTTGGTCGTCAAATGAAGAATTGTCTAAGTTCAGGCTTCCTAAAATTACCCGTGTATCATGCGTTTCAGAATTACTAAGAAGGTAGAAACGCGAATGAATAGCTTGTGTAGGCGCAATTGAAACTTGAAAAAGATTATTTAAGACATTAGCCTGATTATCGCTAGTCAGTGCTTCGAAAATTTTTGCGGGTTTTTTATTTGCTGCAGAAAGCAATGCATTAGTCAATGCAACCTTAGTAATTACGTCATCGCCAGTCTTAACGTCATGATTTTCTGGTGTACTAAGGGCAATTTCAACCTTAATAAACTTACTTAAATATTGATTAATAAAATCGGCAGTAATATTACCAGTTACTGCGGTCATTCGATTAAACTTTGTGGTATCAAAAAGCTGACTAATCTTTAATGGCGGTGTATCTTGGCCATTAAAGACAATATGAATCTTTTTAAGATCTGAATCTGTCATTAGCGTGGTCCTTTTCTAAACATATTAACTCTTTTTATTTTCGTTTATTTATCTAGATTTTGCAAGTCACTGTGAGAAATTAATCCTTATATTAAATTACCGTAAATTAAAAAGCAGAAAGCAAAACTAGCTTGCCTAGTTTGTAGTTCCGCCTTTAAACCGCCATGGCTGGTGAGTGTTTGAACAGCCAATTAGCTATTGCATGTTTAAAATGATAAAGAGACTGAGTTTTTTTCAGTCTCTTTACAGTTATATATCTAATGATTAATCGCTGTTACTGCTCCAGTATTGTAATTGATAGAAATATTGCGTTGTACATTAGGCACGAATACATTATATTGCAAACTGTCATCTTTTGATTTTGCTTCAATATGTGCCCCTGCCGGTACAAGATTGTTACCATCATAAATATCAGTGACCCGGTAACGGACTTGCTTATTTTGGTCAAGCGCCTTACGAACTAATCCCTCATAGTAATTCTGCCCAGTTGATGTATTACTACGAGCTTCATTTGCCCAGGCAGTTTGAGTTGCAATATTTGCCGGATTAGACTCGGAGGCATCAAAGCCATGGATCCCACCAACTAATGCATATCCCAGAAGATGGCCGCGGTCATAAGCGTGAGAAATGCCACCTGTTAAATTATGAGCCTGTAAAAAGCCCGCTGGTTTCCAGTTTGTCGCACCATTACCGGTCTCATTGCGGTTACGATACTGTCTGGTCGTACGATTGAGCCAAGCATCTCCCTGCCAGGCGCGGCCACGAGAATCACGACGGTTTACTGCATAAGGTGCATTATTAATGTTTGCATTTAAATTAGTTTGATTGTTATTTAAGATAAATGCTCCAGCTCCATTCCATTTTATGTTAGATGTTCCTAGTTGTTGTTGCACACCCGCTGATAAAACGCTCTGTGCTTGTTCATGAGTCGGTGGCGTAAGTGATGAATGGCTATGATCGCTCTTATTGTGTTTCCACGAAGCAAGTCGCTGTATCCCTTGTTGTGCTGCATTCCCTTTCTCGGGTTGCTGAGAAAAGCCGCCGATTCCAAGGAGCGCAATAACTGCAAGAATTAAATACTGTGTTTTCTTGTTAAATCGAAATCGCATATGATAAATAATACCTTTCTTTATAAACGTACGTTCGTGAACATATTTTATCATTTTACCAACTAAAATAAAATACTCCTAAAACATAAATTGCTTCAGGAGTATTTAGAAATTAAATTATGCTAATTTATCTTGCTTCCTTGTTCTTAATTTGTAGATTACACTCATAAGTACTAAGAAGATGGCACCTACACTAACTGAGATTCGTGTATCAGGGTTAAAGAACATAAAGAGTAAAATAACCGTTAAGGAAATCAAACTAAAGTAGTTATAGGCTGGATAAAATGGCATCTTGAATGGGTGCCCCTTTAACTCAACAGGATTATTACGCCGGAAATTAAGCTCAGAGATAAGGATGATAAACCATGGAACCATTCCTGGCAGGACACTTGAACTATAAACAATAACGAAAATGTTAGCCGATGCAGAATTGAATGCCGATAAAAGCATATTAACGATAAAACCAAGGAAAATCCAGAATGAAATTGTCAAAATAGCCACATTAGGGACAATCCGCTTTGATAGTTTACTGAAAACCTTTGGAACTTCACCATCAACCGACAATTTGAAGAGCATTCGACTGGCACTGTAAATACCAGAGTTTGCACCTGATAAGGCAGCGGTTAAAACAACGAAATTAATAATTCCCGCCGCTCCAGTAATTCCAACTTTCGTAAACGTTTCAACAAATGGTGAACCTACTGCTTTTAATTCATTCCAAGGATAAATTGAAACAATCACAAAGATTGCACCAATGTAGAAAATTAAGATCCGCCAAATAACAGACTTAACTGATTTAACAATTGCATGACGTGGAGAGGCTGCTTCACCCGCTGTAATTCCTAATAGTTCAATTCCTTGGTATGAACCCGCAATAACTGAAAGCGAGAACATGAAGCCCATAAAGCCACCAGTGAAGAAGCCGCCATGGGACCACAAATTAGAGATGCCAACAGGATGCCAATTGTTACCAAACCCAAGAACGATAACCAAAAGTCCTAAGATAATCATTACAATAATCGTTACAACTTTTATCATTGCAAACCAGAATTCTAGTCGTCCATAAGCCTTAGCTGACGCTAGATTAGCAAGCGTTAAAATAGTAATCATAACTAATCCCGAAATCCAGTCTGGTAAGTTGGGCCACCAGTAATTAAGGTATTGACTCATTGCAATAATATCTGATATTCCAACAATAATGAACTGAAAGACATTACTCCACTTGGTTAAATATCCAGCTAAAGGATGAATATATTTGGAACCATAATCTGCAAAGGACCCTGTTCCTGGACTAATATAAATCATCTCGCCTAATGCTCGCATAACACCATATAATACAAGCCCAACGAAGGCATATGCTAAAAGAACAGAAGGCCCCGTCCATTTAATGGTCGACGTAGCCCCCATGAAAAGACCACTACCTATTGTTCCCCCGATAGCAATCATTTCCATTTGTCCTGGCGTCATCGTCCGATTTAATTTAACTTCTTTTCTTTGATTATCCATCATACTAACCTCATTTCAAATAAAAAAGCTACCCAATACGTCCCAATTCAACCCTTGTCAATGTGATAAGCGGTTGAGACGTTCTGGATAGCTATCGCTAACAGATTTAAGAGATATTAAAACTACTCAACCACGGTGATTGTTGTTGTGGTTGAGGTGGAGGTTAGATGATGAATAATAGATCGATTGTAAATTTGCATTTTAATTTCCTCCATTTCGTTTTCAATATCATTAGAATACTATTAGAAAATTAAGAATGCAAGTAGTTATTTAAAATTTTTTTATTTTATTTTAGATTTTTGCTGTTTGTGTAATGAAAAGAGACTCATCCCCGCAGTCAAAAGGGTTATACCTATCCCTGCTAATGTCGTTAATGTACTAGTATTATTACCGGTTTGTGGTAATGATTTTTGCCGGTTTCTTTTATTATTCTGGGTTGCTTTCTCTGTTAGCGATACTAATGAATGATTAGCTTTTGCTATTCGTTTATGTAAGTGTTCTTCACCTTCTATCTTCTGCCCTTTGATTTTGTTAGTGCTTGTTTGATTATTTTCACGGGATGCTGGTGTCAAATCATCAGCTATTGCCAATGATCCAAAATTGCTAGTATTTGTTGCTGCTTGCTCATTCCCATCCTTCACTTGGAGACTTTGAACATGATTATCAGAATCGTTCGTTTGAGTAACAACACTTGGCTGTTGGTAAGTACTTGTAGTTTCATTATGTTTAGGAGCTAATACTGTTTGTGTGCCGGTTTCTTTACTAACGATATTATCTGTTTGCGTTCCATAATCAATTTGATAACTATCGGTTTGAATTTCTTGATCATTATTAGTTATTTCCATCGTTGTCCCCTGCTCAATTGATAGTGGAACAATTGTCTGGGTTTGCTTACTATCTTGGAGATTTGATTCTGTTTGTGTTATTGAATCTTTTAATTCTTGAGCATTAGTTTGGGTTGATTTGTCCCCTTTATCAATATCTCCCGTAGCGATTACAATAGGTTCCTCATCCCCAACACCTATTTCATTGGTATGATACACTGTTTGTGAGCTTGCTGTAACCTTAGGCGTTTCGCTTAAATCATCAATTTTATTATCGCCGGTTCCGATATCATTAGTATTTACAAAATCAGTCATCGTTGTTGCATCGGCTTGAGAAATTATGAGATTATCGGTCTGTATCTTTTGATCTTTATATCGATAATCCTCAATTCCTACACCAATATCTCTAGTCACTACTTCATCGTCTCCCACTCCTTGATCGTTAGTCAAAACATTGGTTTGGGTTTCTTGACTAGTCTGTTCTATTGGATTAGTAATAGTTGATATATCTACTCCTTGATTATCTTGCTGGGTTGCTGCATCCTTAGTTAAAATTTCAATAGTATTGGTAGCCTTATCTGAATACGAAATTACTTCACTTTGTACTGCCTCATCCTTATTTTGAATTTCGGTAGTTCCTACCTGTTCATCTTTAGTTTTTATATTGTTATGCTCAGTTTGGGTTTCGTTATCCTTTGTTTTTTGATCTACATGTGCATCTTCTTCATCTTCCTCATCGAGGGGATGGTAAAAAACGTCAATTGATCGATCAAAATAGGATAGATCATCTACTTCAGTGATTGCTGGAATTTTATCTAGGGTAGGCTTAAACCGCACTTGTTGCGGAATAGGAACATCATCAAACGGCTCAATCGTCCATTTAGTAGTATTGCCTGATACTTGGCGATGGGCATACGACACTTGTTCCACTTTCTGTGAACCACTTAGTAAGTGAAAATAAATAACCCGTTTTACTTGGACGGTTTCTAGTTGAGGCGTCTTATCACCTTTTACTGTTTTTATAATATTTGACGGTTGATCGTCCATATCTGCTGCTAGTGCGGACGGAGCGTTTAGCCCTAAAGTAATAATTGCTGATGCAGTTGCTAAACCTAAAAAATAGGCATTCGATAATGGGGTCGTACTTCTTAATTGCATAATAAAATAACTCCTTTTTAAGTGACTCTATTAATATATATACGTAAAAAATCGTTATTTGCATTTTTTGCTTCAAAATTTTATCGCCCAAAAGTCCCACCGATGCCTCATTCGGACAATAGCAAGAAAAAGGAGTCCTAAATTTAAACATAAAAAAGCCATCATCCACAAGCCATAAAGCTTGTCATGACAGCTTTTCTATTACAATGAGTGAATAACTTGTTCAACGTCATCAACAATCTGTTTTGGTGTTAAGTGATACCATTCGTACATCACTTCGGTAGGAACATTATCTGCAAATTCCCGCGGTGCACCAAAATTAAGAACTTTCATATTCTTTGGCCCATAATACCGTGCAATCGTTTCACCAAAGCCACCACTTAGGATACCATCTTCAAGTGTAACCACAACATCATGGTTTTCTGCTAAATGATGAAGAACATTTGAATCGATTCCTGTAACAGATTTTGGATTAATCAATGTGGCATCAATGTTAAGCTTTTCTTTTAATTCTTTTCGCACCTCTTCACCCAATTTCCAGAAATCACCAACTGCCATTATTGCAACCTCGCTACCATGATGGGCGATATCGTATTTAATGGTACTGTAGTCATCCTGGGTTGGTGTACCGTGTAGCAATGGTTTTTCAGGCTGCCTAATTGCTACTGGTTCGTCAGTTTGGTTAATTGCCCAGCGTAACATTGAGATCATCTCTTCAACATTAGTTGGTGCCAAATATTCAATGTTTGGCAAATCACTAATCATCGAAATATCAAAGGTTCCTTGGTGGGTAGCAGAGCCTTCAGAAATTGAACCACCACGAACAATCATCACGACTGGCGCATCATTTAATGCCATATCATGAATTAATTGATCATATGCCCGCTGTAAAAATGTACTATTTTGGAAAACAACGGGACGGGCCCCTGCTTCTGCCATTGCGACTGCGGTAGTGATTGAATCCTGTTCTGCAATGCCAACATCATAATAACGGTCTGGATGGTTTGCTTTGAATTTGCTAAGATTAAATGCACCCGGAATCGCTGCGTTAATTGCAACAACTGGCTTACCGTCGTCAATTTGACGGTCTAATTCTGCTAAGATTGCATCACTATAAGATTCCCCGCTTGATTTAACCTTGTCTTCACCAGTTTTTAAGTCAAAGGGAGCCCGCCAATGGTACTTCATTTTTTTCTCAACCGCTGGCGTATATCCTTTTCCTTTTAACGTATTAACGTGTAGGACAATTGGATGATCAATGCCTTTGATCTCTTTAAAAGTATCAATCATCGTTTGCAAATCGTTTCCGTCAGCAACGTATTTATAATCAAGGCCCATAAACTTAAAGATATTGTTTGGCGATTTGCCATCAGTCTCACGTAGCTCTTTAAGTCCCTTGTATAATCCGCCCTGATCCTCATCAATTGACATCTGGTTGTCATTTACCAGAATAATCAGATTAGAATTAAGCTTTGCAGCATTATTTAGCCCTTCGAAAGCTAAGCCGCCACTCAAGGAACCATCACCGATAACAGCCATAATATTATTATGCGATTGAGGTCTAATTAGATCACGTGCTTGCGCCATCCCCACTGCTAACGATATAGAAGTAGAAGTGTGCCCGATCTCAAAGAAATCATGAACACTTTCTTCTGGAGATGTATAACCAGTAACATCTTCATAGTGGTCAGGATCTAAGAAGCCTAATTTACGGCCTGTTAACATTTTATGAGCGTAACTTTGATGGGAGACATCCCAAATCACTTTATCATGGGGTGAATCGAAAACATAGTGAAAGGCAAGCGTCAATTCCATTACACCAAGGTTAGGCCCCACATGTCCCCCGATTTTAGCATCACGTTCTAAAACTAATTGACGCATTTCAGTTGCTAATTGCTTTAGTTCTTCAAGTGACATCTGCTTAATATCACTTGGCTCATTAACTTCATTTAAAAGGTAATCAGGATGCAGATTCATCTATTCCACTCCTTTTTAATTTTACATTGATATAATTATTGCTTATATCATTTTAACACTTTCTAAAGCAGTGCGTAAATTGCTCTTATGTTCAAATTGACGAATTTACCTCATTTCGATACCATTAAAATAGAGAGTAAATCGTTGAAAAGGAAATAGCTATGAAAAATATGGATAACGCAGCAATCAATAAAATCTCCCCATTTAAAACTTTAACAGCTGAACAAGAAGTTCTTGTTGAAGATATATTGAGTTTTGCTAAACAACACTTGCAGACAAATTATCCAGCAGTTTATACGATATACGGTGATGCGGGCACTGGTAAAAGCGTGGTACTATCGCAGTTATTTGATCGCTTGCAGAAAGCTGCCCGAACTCAGCCGGCTTCTGCCTTCTACCATACTAATAACTATTTTTTAGTTAACCACCCAGAAATTCTTAAAGTCTATAAGGAGATTGCAGGGCCCATTAAAGAACTATACAAAAAAGATTTTGCCCGCCCGACCTCCTTAATCAATCAGCTTGACAAAAAAGAAGAAAAGATCGATATCGCAGTTATTGATGAAGCCCACCTGCTCCTTTCCAAGGCTGACCATTACAATAATTTCTATCATGAAAATCAACTTGTTGAAATCATTCGTCGCGCTAAAGTTGTTATCATTGTCTTTGATCAATACCAAGTGCTTCGTATGAAGAGTCTCTGGACCCCCCAACGGCTACAGGCAATTACTCACCAATATCCGCATAAAGATCATTATCTTACCCATATGTTTCGGATGAATGCAAGCGATGAACTAATCCAATGGTTTAACGATTTTACAAATTATCAATTAACACCTCTTCCATTTTCAGCGCGGGACCACTATGACTTTCGTATTTATGATAATGCAGAAGAAATGCGCAAAGCAATTGTTCAACGAAATAATGAAGTTGGTTTATCACGAGTCTTATCAACATCTGGATATCCTTCAACCCTAGATGGCGGTAAGCACTATATTGAAGAAGGCGATTTTAAGATGCCTTGGGACCAATATAACTACACCACTACCCCGTGGGCTGAACTACCGCAAACAATTAATGAGGTTGGCTCTATTTATACATGTCAGGGATTCGACCTCAATTACACGGGAATTATCATTGGACCGCCAATTAGTCAAGCCCCGCAGACTGGCCATCTCCAAGTAAATCTTGATAAATATACAGATATTGAAGCCTTTAAGAGGCGACAAGACTTAACCGACCCCACCGAAATTAAAAACATCGAAAAAAGAATGATTATGAATTCATTAAATGTTCTATTTAAACGCGGCGTTTACGGAACATATCTTTATGCCCATGATCCTCTTTTACGTTGCTCCTTAGTTTCACTATTTCACGAAGCAGGATTTAAACTTCCTAAGGAGGATTAATAGTTATGAAAGATCATCGTTTAAATAAAACTTGGTTAATTGTTGGCGCTATTTGCTTGGCAGTTATCATTATTTATTTTATCTATCGCACATATCGACCGGAAATTGAACTTCTTCTTAATTTTAATACTCACAATAAAGAAAAGCTTCTTCACATGATTCGTAGTCATGGCTTCACTGACATGTTCCTTTTAATTGCTTTAATTGGCATTTTAAATGCAATTCCAGGTATGTCTAACTCTGTTGTTTGTATTTTTGCTGGACTTTGTTATGGGCCGATTGGCGGTTTTTTAATTAATTGGTCAGGAAACATTTTAGGAAATTGCGCTGTTATGAGTATTATCCGCAAAATTGATTTATCAAAACGAGTAAAGAAGAATAAATTACTTAGTTATTTACTCCATCAAAAGCACCCATTAATTGCATTAACGATTGGTTTTATGATTCCTGTCATTCCAAGCGTTTTAGTCAACTATGCTGGTGCCCAATTAAATGTTGATCGGAAACATTACCTTGCAATGGTTATTGTTGGGATGGCCCCTACTTCATTCCTATACGCTTTTGGTGGGGATGCTATTTTCAAGGGTAATGTTAGACGCCTAATTGGGGTCGGAATTGCTATTTTAGTCCTTCTCTGTTTCTATCTTCTTATTAAAAAGATTTGGCAATATCACGAAGAAAGAGAATTTACTAAATAATTAAATCTGTATGCCCTATGGTATGATTTTGATACATAAAACCGGATGATGAACTTTTTGAAAAATTCATCATCCGGTTTTACTTTGGACTAAGAGTCTTTTTCCAGCCTCTCTTTCTCCCAAATTTAATCTATTGAAAACTATGCCAATATTTTGCAAGATACTTACTTGTTAAACTGCGGGGCTCTTTTACTAAATCTAGCGGTTTACCTTGGGCTACAATTTTTCCGCCATTTCGGCCTCCACGAGGTCCTAAGTCAAGCATATAGTCAGCGTTAATTATTAAGTTCAAATCATGAGTAATAGTAACAATAGTCGCTCCACGGTTAAGCAACTGTTGCATAACACTAAGAAGAGTCTTTACATCGAGGGGATGCAAGCCAATCGTCGGCTCATCAAAAACAAACAGAGTTTCACTTTGGTTGTGATTTAAGTGCTTAACTAACTTCAAACGCTGGGCTTCTCCTCCTGAAAGACTAGGCGTGCTTTCACCAAGGTGTAAGTAACTGAGGCCAACTTCATCTAGTAATTGTAATTCCCGTTCTATTTTAGGGACATCCTTAAATACTTTGATGGCTGAAGAAATATCCAGCTTCAGTAAGTCAACAATAGAATAATTATGCCACTTGACAGCTTGGATGTTTTGATTATAACGGTCACCGTTACAAGTCGGGCATGTTTGCTGCATGTCAGGTAGAAACTGAATATCTAAAGTTACCACCCCGGCGCCCCCGCAAGTTGGGCAAGCACCTTGCTTGTTATTGTAAGAAAAATAAGACGGGGTATAATGCTTCTCTTTTGCTAAAGGCTGGGCTGCAAATAATTTCCGCAAATTATCCATAATATTCGTATAGGTAGCTACTGTTGAACGATTCGTTTTCCCAATTGGCGCTGCATCAACACTAACAACCTCCGTTAATGGTGTAGATAAAGCTGCTACTTGCCTAGGCAAACTCTTACCTGTCGCCTTAGCCTTAATTGCAGGTACTAAACTATCAAGAATCAAACTTGTTTTTCCTGCTCCTGAAAAGCCAGTAACTGCTGTTAATCGATTGACAGGGATGGCTGCTTTTACATCTTTAAGATTGTAAAAATCTTTTACTTCAAACGAAATATCCTGCTTTTCTGCTTTTTCTGCTAATGGTCGACTGATTAATTTTGCTGTCCCATTGAGATATGGACCAATTTTTGACTGGTGGTTTTGTGCAATCGCTGCTGGCGTTCCTTCTGTCAGGATTTTACCACCCTGCGCTCCTGACCCAGGACCAATCTCAATAATCCAGTCCGCTTCCTTAATAATGTCAACACTGTGGTCAACCACTACTAAGGAGTTGCCTTGGGCTACTAACTCCTTAAAAACATTTAGTAAACCACTAATATTATCAGGATGCAGTCCAATAGACGGCTCATCCAGAATATATAATACCCCAGTAGTTTGTGTCCGAAGAGTGCGGGCAAGTTGAATTCGTTGTAATTCTCCAGTTGATAAAGAATTACCATTACGCGAAAGAGTTAAATAATCAAGACCAAGCTCGCGCAAGGGTCGAAGGTTATCATCAAATTCCTTAAATATTGAAACGGCAATTTTACTCATATTTGTTGGCAGAGCTGCTAAAACATTTTGCTTCCATTGTGGCAGTTCACCAAGAGTAAGATTGCTTACTTGAGCAATATTTAAGCCCCCTGCTAATTGCCGCAAAAGAGCAGGTTTTAGTCGCGACCCATGGCATACAGGACAAACTGAGTAATGGAAAAACTCACTAATCCGCTTCTGTGCTCGCTCACTTTTACTGCTTTTAGCAGAAGCTAGTACGGCCTCATGGGCATTTTCGTACAGCGCGTTAAAGTCATGAAAAACTCTTCCGGTTCCAGAACGAAAATCCATTTTAAACTTTTTCTTGGGGCCGTTCAAAACAAATTCTTTTTCTTTAGCTGTAAGTTCTTTATACGGGACATGAATTCGTACACCAGCCTGTTCAGCAACACTCGGCATAAAATTACGACCAGGTAAGTGCCATGAGGCAACTGCCCCGTCAGCAAGGCTTAAATTTTCATCCCCAATTAACTTGCTCTCATCAAGTGTTCGTATCATTCCTGTTCCATGACACCGGTCACACGCGCCATCAGAATTAAAAGCAAAATCTTCAGCGCTATAAGCATAAAATTTTTTGCCACAAACAGGACAAGTTACTTGCCCCATTTCATCCCCGCTTTTACTCATCGCTTCGGCAATTTCTAAGCTTGGCTTTAAACGATGACCATTCGGACAAAATGGTTCGCCAAGGCGGGAAAAAATTAATCGAATAACATTCAACATTTCGCTCATTGTCCCAACTGTTGCACGTTCGGAAGGGATTGATGGGCGTTGCTTTAACGCCAAAGCTGATGGAATATGCTTAACACTTGTAACATCAGCTTGCGCTCCCAGCTTAATCCGTCGTCTGGTATATGTTGATAACGCTTCTAAGTACCGGCGCGATCCTTCTTCATATAAGATTCCCATTGCCAGTGAGCTTTTTCCTGACCCGGATAAGCCAGAAATTGCAACAAACTTATGTAACGGGATATTAATGTTAATATTTTTTAAATTATGTACACGACCACCCCGTACTTCAATTTGCATTGGTAGTTCTGTCTTTTCCATGACGAACGCCCCTTTCTTTTTGTTTATCAGCTTACGACAGTCACAGCAATTTATTATACAACTAATCTAGGTCTTTGCCATATTACACCATGAGCTTGTATAATAGACAATGATTTTAATTTAAGGGAGACATATATTATGAAAATGCGACGAATTGACCATGTCGTTTTAACGGTAACTAACTTAGAAGAGTCAATGAGGTTTTACCATGAAGTATTTGACATGCCTATTCTCGAAAACCAAAATGATGAAGATTTAATCACGCTTAGGTGCGGGCATCAATTAATCCGTCTACAGAAAGCGGAACGGCCTACAGCGTTAAAGGCTGCTCATCCAACAATCGGCGCTGCAGATCTGTGCCTTGTCGCAGGTGATAGTATTGATGATATTATCCACCATTTAAACAGTTACTACATCGATCTCGTTGCTGGCCCAGTCGAAAGGCAAGGCGCTGAAGGAAAAATGACTTCACTTTATGTTTATGACCCTGACAATAACTTGATTGAGATCTCTGTATATAAAAACAAATAAAGCGTTAGGCTTCCAAGACGGCTATAATACCCGCAAAACGGTGCCTAAACGCTTTTTATGTTAGGAGTAGTTCCGCAATAATAACTCCGACAAGTAAAATACTACCGGCTAGCCAACGATGGTCGCGAAGAACGCCAAGATAATCACGAATAAAGGTTAATGCGCGAAACGGCCACGGTGTTTTAGTCCCTAAGAAATGCCAATGTAACCCTATTTTTTTAGCGTCCAAATGGGCTCTTAAAACATGGAAATCGCTAGTAACCACCACTACCTGCGCTGTTGGCGAGGCAATTAGCCGACTGCTAAAAAGCAAATTTTGCCGAGTATTTCGAGCATGAGGTTCTTGAATAATTTTTACTAATGGGATTCCGTGGGTGACTAAGTAATTTGTCATTGCAGCTGCTTCTGACAATCGTTCAGACTGTGCCTTGCCACCCGAAACAATAACCTTAGCTTGGAGATGTTTTTGCCAACAATGAACAGCATGATTTAACCGGCTTGCCAATACTGGTGAAACATGGCCATTGTTAATAGCCGCCCCTAACACGATAATTATTTGCACATTAGCAGGGCAACGGTTCATCCGCGTGAAACAACTGTATATACAGAACAATATCAAATTAAATGTACTTAAGATATCAACAACTGCTGCTAATACAATTAAGTGCCAAATAACCGAGTAAAATGGAATAAAAGTAAATAAGTAGAAAAAAAGCGGGATCACAATGAAAAGATTAATAACCATGAGAACAAAAGCATATAAATTATGGTTAATAACAGCTTTGGTATCCTTAAAACGACGAATCAAAATTATTCGAATAGTCATCCCCCAACATATACAACAAACGAGTGCGTTAATTAATCCTAAAGTTATCATTTTATCGCTTCTTTCGCCATGTTCGCCAACGATGAATTGCCTCCGTTAGCACTAAAAGAATTATGATGATAATTGAAATGATATACCCGCTTACTCCTAAACGGTAAATATGTGAATGCGGAGAAGTTCCTTCAACTAATAAGGAGGACCCCAAAATCACTGCTGCTAAAATAATAGCAATCATAAAACGGTTCATAAGGCGTTCAATCTGCTTTAGTACCCGTTGCTCATTTTTATATTGCAAATCAACTTTTGCGTCCCCGCTAACAAATGTATCAATTAGCTCGTTGATTTTTGCTGGCATTTTGCTAGTTGCTTGCCCCGCAAAAAAAAGGTTTATTAGATTATTATCGAGGGCCGACCGCCAATTAAAGTTGCGTTTTAAATAACGTCGGCCGAACGACTGGGCTACCTCCAACATCGATATTTCAGGATCTAAGCGGGCCACAGAACTTTCTAACGTTCCAAAAGCTTTCATTAGCATCGTGACTTCTCCCCGCATTTGTAAGTGGTTTTTCTTACACAATTGAACAATCTGGTAAAGCATTTTTACAAAGTCAATATCACCTAACCCCGCTGAAAAGTATGGTTGAATAAACACTCCTAATTCCTTGTAGAAAGCATTTTCATCTACTTCTCCCGTACGGTTACAAACATCTAAAACGGCTTTCCCGATTTTACGGGTATCTTTGGTATTAATTGTGATAACAATATTTGCAATACTATTTGCCATTGCTGGTGTTAAATGCCCCATCATCCCAAAATCAAGGTAAACAACCCGGTAATTAGGGAGCTTTTGCTGCTTTTCGTAGGTCAAAGTGGTCTTGTTAATCGTCTTTTCTAGGTGTCTGACCGTCGTAAAATCTTCGCTATCATTATTAAGCGGCAGTTCAGATATCAAAATATTGCCAGGATGAGGATCAGCATGGAAAAAATGGTCAACAAACACTTGCTTCAAGAAATTATTAACAAGTGTTATCGCAATTTCGTGATTAGTTTTCATTATCTTTGGATCATTGTTATCCTTATTGAACAAATAGCGAATGCTTTTGCCAGGCATGGCTTCATTAACAAGAACTTTAGGTGCACAATACTTTAAGTATACTTTAGGTACGCGAATAGGACCGTCACCATTATTAAGCTTATAAAATTCCTCCCCATTTCGGGCTTCATCTAGCGTATTCACTTCGCTTAATAATGACGCGCTTAACTCGTCAATAACCTTATTAAGATCTACCACTGCAATATCTTGGGGAACGTATTTGAATAAAACAACTGCTTTTCGCAACAAAGTAAGATCAGTATTTACAAGTGCTCCTACTTCTGGATGTTGCACTTTTACCACAACCGCTGTTCCATCTTTTAATGTTGCATGATGGACCTGGCCAATTGATGCTGATGCAAACGGCTTTTTTTCAAAGCTGGCAAATACATCATTGATACTCTTACCAGTTTCTTCTTTGAATGTATGCTCAACTGTTGCATAATCATCTGCCTTTACCTGGTCTTGCAACCGTCGCAATTCTTTTATATAACTTGGTGAAACCAAATCTGGACGTGTAGATAAAATTTGCCCCAGTTTTATAAAAGTAGGCCCTAATTCTTGTAATGCTTGACAAATTTCCTGCGGGTTAGTTTGGTGATAAAAATTACTGACAAAATGGTACTTCCGCATTACTTGCATTATCTTATGAAGACGGGTGCTTTTTTTAATATCTTCTTCATTACTAGTCATTTATTTTCTCTCCTACTTAATTTTCTTCTATTTTATCATTTTAAGTCACAAAAAAATTAATTTGCCTCCCGCTTAAGCTGTTTTGCTGATACAATAGTAATCGGTAAATTATTTATGAAAGTTTAGGTGAATTTTTTAAACGATGAATGGATTATGGGATTCATATTGGTTTAGATTAATTATCATTATTTTAATTTTACTGTTAGCAGCCTTGTTTACGCTTTTAGAGTACTCGGTAGTTAAAGTTCGACCGAGTGAGCTAAAGGAGCTTCGGCAAACCCGCAAGGTTAAGCGTGCTGAACATATGGTAGGAAACCTTAACGAATACTTATCAACTGCCCAAGTTGGGGTTACCATGACTTCATTAGTATTAGGATGGATTGGTGATGAATTTATTACCGATTTATTGCTTAAGGTCGAACTAATTCCGCATGATGTTCTTCAAGCCATTGCACCTATTATCGGTGTTTTGATTTTTACATTCTTCCACGCGGTCTTTACTGACTTAGTTCCTAAAAATATGGCGATTGACCGACCAGTTCCAATTTTACTAGCGATTGTTCATCCAGTTCAATTCTTCCACACTGTATTTTACCCATTTGTGTGGTTGTTTGCTGTTGTTGCAGCCGCCATTACAAAGATGCTTGGTTTTAACGTCCAACCCGAAGAAGATACTTACTCCCAAAATGAAATTATGACCCTCTCACAGCAATCTGAGAAAGCTGGTGAAATGGATAAAGAGGATGTTATCTTTATGCAACGAGCTTTTGAGATGAATGATAAAGTGGCTGAAGATATCATGATTGATCGAACACAGTTAGCAGTCATTGATATTACAGCATCCATTGAAGACGCAGCTAATTTATATTTCGAGAAGAAATTTACTCGTTTTCCAGTTGTTGCGAATAACGATAAAGATCATATTTTGGGATATGTTTTTGCTTATGACATTATGCGACAGAATCAAATTAATCCGCAACAATCAGTCCGTACGATTATGCGACGGATCCCAATTGTGTATGAGAATGAACAACTTACTAATGTACTCGCTGAAATGATGAAAAAACAAGTACCAATTGTTGTTGTCCAAGACGAATATGGTGGTACTTCTGGAATTATTACAGATAAGGACATTTACGAAGAATTATTTGGGACAGTTGGCGAAGAAATTGACCATGCTACTTCGGATATGATTGAAAAGAAAGATCCCGATAGTAAGGGAAATCCAACATTTGAAGTATCTGGTAAGATGCCGTTGGATGATTTTGAACGATACTTTGATACTAATATTGAACAATTTGATAATTCAGAAGTAACAACTTTAACTGGTTTCTTCCTTGAACGGCAATATGATCTTAAAGTCGGGCAACCAATTAGAGTTGATAACTTCTCATTTACACCGCTTGATTTAAAAAACGCATACGTTAATAAATTTAAGGTAGTATATATCAAGCCTAAGAAGAAAAAGACCAACGATAATAATGATGAAGATAAAAAATAATCATTAAAAAGCTCTCTGTAATGGGAATTTGCCCACTACAGAGAGCTTTAAGCTTGTTAACAATCCATTTTCATACCTGGAATACAATTACACTTTACTTGCGTTGGAGAATCTTTGAGCTTTGTTGATAGTATTGATTGCAGGTTCTTTATGTCCTCTTTACTAAGAGTAGCATTACTAATCACGTGCTCAAGGGTGCATCCCACGTGACGCTCACAAATATTATCAAACAAATTATCAGCCGCTTGATCCATTGTTTGCTGTTCAGCTACTAGTGGCTGGTAAATGAAGCCGCGGCCCTGCCGTGTTGCCGATAGAGCTTTTTTATCAACTAACCGTCGCAATAGGGTCTTTATAGTTGCTGGCTTCCAATCAACTTTTCTTTGTAATATTTCAATAATTTGACTACTGGTTGTTTGTTTTAAACTCCAAACTACTCGCATGACCTGCCATTCAGCGGGAGTTATTTCTAAATTAATATCCATTTAACCCCTCCTGCGTTTACAAATGTAAATAATTCTAGATCTATTTTATCATTTATTTAATTACTTGCAAATTCACAATAAATTTATCATTGACTTTACTACCAGCACTAGTACACTCTAATACTGTTCAATTCTTTTAAGGAGTAATTTATCAAATCTAATGGAAAATCAACAAATTCGCCATGCTTTAATTATCATGGTCTTTGGGACTTTTTTTGGTCTACTCTGCTCAACCTTAATGAATATCGCACTACCGACCTTTATGCACGTTTTTAACATTAGCGAAGCCCAAGTCCAGTGGGTAACAAATGGCTACATGCTTGTGAATGCTCTCATGATCCCTGTGAGTTCTTTTCTAATCAAACGTTTCTCATTTAAGAGCTTATTTATTATTTTTGCAGGTGTTTTCCTGCTAGGTACAATTGTTGGAGCGTTCGCATGGAGTTTTAATCTTATTGTAGTTGCTCGGATGATTCAAGCAGTGGGCGCTGGTATGATGATGCCACTGGTAAATGTATTGGCGATTCGTTATGCCAAGCCGGGTAAAAAAGGACAGATTATGGGGATCATTGGCTTAGCATTTAACTGTGCCCCCATCCTTGGCCCTGCCTTTTCCGGTTTCCTTTTACATTTTTTCTCATGGCGATATCTTTTCTTATTAATTATCCCGTTTGCTATTGCAACATTGGTCCTTTCGTTCTTTTTTCTACCAGCTATCCCCCACAACGAACATCCCCAATTTAATACATTAGCGTTAATCTTAGTAACAATAGGTCTACTGTCACTATTGATGGGACTTTCAAACGTTTCCAATAATTCATTATCCTCATTCAACGTCGCTGGTTATATTAGCGTTGGCCTGCTCGCCCTATTTTTATTTTTCCTAGACCAGGGGCATAATAACCGACAATTAATTAATTTCAGTATTTTCGCTCATAAACAGTTCGTTTTAGCAACCATTATCAATATGCTAATCACTGCCACAATGTATGGTAATGCAATATTAATTCCATTATTAGTCCAAATAGTCTTAGGACAAAGTACCGTTATTTCTGCAATTGCAGTTCTTCCCGGCGCAATCTTAACGGGGTTGCTTTCAACGACGAGTGGTCATTTTTATGATATTTATCCCATTAAAATCCTAGTTGGTGCTGGACTAATAATTGATATTCTCGGGACGATTGGACAAGCAGCGATTGGGGCGCGAAGTTCCGTGGTGATGATTACTCTGTTTCAGACCGTACGACAATTTGGTTTAGTAACAATGCTAATTCCCTTGCAAACCCAAGCATTATCATTGTTGCCAAATGAAATTGTCCCTGATGCTGTGGCAACGTTTAATACTCTTCGTCAAATTGCAGCCTCCTTTGGAACTGCGCTAATCGTTGCTGTTGTTGGAATCGTCAACCAGATGGTTCATAATCCATCATCCCATCTTGGCATCCAAGCAGGATTTATTCTTTGCCTTTGCTTGCTCTTAACATCTTTGTATTTGAGCACCAAGCTTTATCACAAAATTTCTACGCAAATAAAATTAGAAAAAGTGTAAAATAAAATGGAAAGGAGAGAAATCTATGTCTAAATTTCGCTTGCAGTCAATCATCTTCGTCTTGACAGCGTTTTTGCTTGGCTGTAATGAATTTATGGTTGTGGGAGTAATTTCTGATATTGCCAAAAGTTATCAAGCCTCATTATCAACAGTTGGTTTCTTAGTTACCAGTTTTGCTATTATTTATGCTATTTGTACACCAGTGATTACAACTTTCACTGGTAAATTTGACCGGTTTAAAGTCCTCATGGTATTAATGGGCATTTTCTTAATCGGCAATACTTTAACAGCATTTGCTCCGAACCTCTTCTGGTTGTTTGTTTCGCGGGTCCTAACTGCAGCAGTTGCAGGAGCAATTATTTCTTTAATCCTCGTTTTCGTTAGTATTATCGCGCCAATTGAGAAACGAGCAATGTTAGTTGCTTCTACATTTGCTGGGTTCAGTATTGCAACAATTATCGGGGTGCCCGTTGGAACTGCTATTAGTAACGCCTTTTCCTGGCGCGATAGTTTTGCCCTGATCTCTATTTTAACTATCATTATTTGCGGTTTCCTTTTTTGGCTAGTGCCGCGAAATAGTCGCCAAGCTAATGCCTCCTTAAGTAACCAGCTTAGGTTATTAAAAGATCGTCGAATTACCCTGGGAATTGTTGTCATGATTATGCTAATGGCAGCCGAATATACCTTTTATACTTATATTCGACCAATTATTACGAATGTCCTAGGCTTTAGCGCAACTGAACTTACCTGGTTGCTTGGGTTAATCGGAATAACATTTATTATTGGTAATACTTGTTCTGGGGTAGTCGCTAACCGTTTTGGAATTACCAAATTAACATTGATTAGCTGTGCGGTATTCATTTGTTTAATGGTAATGAATCTAATGTTTCATTTTTCTTGGCTGGGGATTATTGTTCTCTGCTTGATTTGTTTCATTTTGGGAATGCCAGGATCAATTCTTCAAGTCATGTTTCTAAACGTTGCTGATCGTGATTACCCCGAAGCAATGAATTTGGCTTCATCATTAAATCCGATTTGTACAAATATCGGGGTTTCGGTAGGCTCGTTAACGGCTTCAATCAGTGTAAATTTTGTTCAAATTAGTCAAATTGGCTATGTTGGTGCTATTTATGCCCTTATTGCTGTTTTTGGTTCCTACTATTTAATTAAAAATACACAAAGCTAAAAAGCTATGGTTGGTCAACTTTAACCCAATCATAGCTTTTCTTTTAAAAATGTAGGTTTAATAAACTAACAATACAATAAGTCATCCCACTTGCAATTACCGGTCCTGCCGCAATTCCCTTAAAAGCAACGACACCAATAATCGTCCCTAGAACCAAAGCAACTGTTACTTGCGGGACTGCGGCTAATTGGTTGACACCATATTTTGATAAAATTGCAACAGCGATCCCTGCAGCAACGGCAATCCAACCTGCGGGATTTTTAAAAGCCGCCCAGAGATCAGCAAACCCAATCTGACCAGTTGCTATCGGAATTAGAATTGCTACTGAAATGACCGTCACGCCCCAGTTAATTCCCTTGTGCTGGATTAACGGCAACCACTTTGCAGTATAAGGAATTAACTTTAAGGCCATCACCACTACTGTTGCAATAATCAACGATGAATTATGACCAACAATGGCAATTAATAATACTAAAGCTAAAAATAGCCAGCTTTCCATTTAATCTCCTCCTCGAACTTTATCCAGTATAACAAAGATGAGGCAGATAAAAAATAAAGCGGGCTTAATTGCTTAGTTAGATAATTGATTGTAGGTTTCATCATCGACCGGTTCAAGCCACTCGCTTGTCCCCTTAGTAATAGCAATGTGGGAGAACCAACTATTTTTCGTAGCACCATGCCAGTGCTTAACACCTTCGTGGATAGCAACAACATCGCCGGGCTTCAATAATAGTGCCGGCTTGCTCTCCTCCTGGTACCAGCCTTCACCAGTAGTTACTAATAGAATCTGAAAGCCGTCATGGTGAATGTGCCAGTTATTACGACATCCTGGTTCAAAACTAACATTTGAAACATTAACATCAATATTATCATCTGGTGATACAAGGCCATTAAGGTAGCTCGTCCCTAGAAAATACTTAGCAAATGCAACATTTTTATCACCGAAACCAAACAAGTCATTTTTAACTTCTCGTTCATTCTTTGACATTATCATTACCTCCAACTAATCCGTTGTTTTTATCGTAACGACTAGCGTGAGAAATGTAAAAAGCTTATTATAAATAGTAAGCTATGCCAAAAATGAATTATGGTAGATTAAAGCTTTCGTAGCCATGAGAAAAGTGTCTTGGAGCTAAAAGCCGGTGTACCATGTGTTAGAACGTGATATCCTGTTGTGACATTTAACTTCTGTGCCCACATCTCAAAGTTTTTTTGATATTCACCAGAATCACTCCAGCCAGTGCTAAAAGGAGCCACTGTGCCTGAGTAACCTTGTAATTGATGCAACAGTGAAATAATGGGTGAAGAAACTTTGCCATCCCACACTGGCCCACCAATTAAGAGAAGGTCATAATACGACAGGTCTGGTAGGTTCGTAGTCAACACTGGAAAACGTTTCAAGGCTAATTGTTGCTGATAAACTTTATTTGTCGCCTGCATATCAGATGGGAAAATATCAGTTTTGACTTTAATTTGCATAATATCCGCACCCGTAACATTATGGATTTTACTAGCTAGTTTAGCCGTATTATTAAACTGTGAATAATATAGAATTAATGCTTGTTTTGCCATTATAAAATACTCCTTATAACTAAAATACGAATGGGGGATTATCATGGAAACCCGTGTCTTAAGTTACTTCTTAATGGTTGCTAAAACTAATAATATCACTAAAGCAGCCGAACAATTACATATTACCCAGCCAACCCTTTCACGACAGATAATGGATCTTGAAAAGGAACTTAATATCAAACTATTCAATCGGGAAAATCGTCGTCTCCAGTTAACTAAGGCTGGTATTCTTTTCCAACAACGTGCCACCACGATGTTACAATTACTGCGACAAACTGAAAATGATCTTCATCAACAAACAGCCGAATTAACTGGTGAAATCAGCTTAGGATCAGCAGTCTCCAATGCCTCGCCATACATGGCTAAACTAATTTATAAATTTCAGCAAAAGTACCCTCATGTTTCTTTTAACCTTTTTGATGGGGATGGTGATATTCTCCGCCGCCAATTAGATGAAGGAATCAACGATCTTGTCTGCATGCTTGAACCAGTTGAAGCAGCTAAATATAATTTTCTTGAACTTCCTGTCCGTGAAGAATGGGGGTTGCTGATGAATAAGGATGCATCACTCGCTAATCACCAGCACATTACTAAAGAAGACTTGTACAAACTTCCGCTTATTTTACCTTACCGGAGTATTGTTCGTGATGAGGTCAGTGATATTCTAAAACTTGATCAAACGAGGCTAAATGTTCGCGCTACAACAAGCTTGCCAGGTAATTCAATTGCTTTATTGCGCAATAGTAACTATTATGCGTTAACAATTAAAGGGGTCTATGATAACTTTCATGACCCCCGTCTCACCTTTGTTTCCCTTACCCCTAATAAATCAACCGGTGATGTCTTAGCTTGGCGAAAAAACACCATCCTTTCACCAGCAATCGAAAGGTTTCTCCAATTTGTCAATGAAGAAGTACAAGAATCTTAAATTGCATTAAGAATCTTTTGTTGAGTTTGCTGACCGAGTTCAACAAACCGTTTCTTTTTTTCCGTATCCATTCGATATTCAGGAGTACTGATACTAAAAGCGCCGAAATTACGGCCATTTTTATTTAATGCAAAACCTAAACAATAAACGCCTGGCTGGTTTTCGATATCATCAATTGAATACCCTTGTTGCCGGATTGTGTTAATGTTTTCGAGCAATTTTTGCGTATTCGTAATTGTGTTTGGCGTCAATTGTTCAAAGGTTATATTGGCTAAGTATTCCGATAACTGTTTATCATTATATGTTGCGAGGACTGCTTTCCCCATTGCCGAAGAATACATATGCATCTTGCCACCAATATAAGAGACAAGCTTAATACTATTGGTACTTTCTAGCTTCGAGAGTAAAACAACACTGTTATCTTCAATAATGCCGAGGTTAACGGTTTCCTTAGTTGCATCACGTAATTCTTTTAAGTAAGGTCTTGCAATATCCTCAATATTAAAAGAATTATTAACACTTTGTGCATACTGCAAAAAAATCGTCCCAAGATAATAATGCTTATCCTCGCCCTCAACCCGAATATAACCACAATATTCAAGCGTTTTAAGAATTTTATAGATTGTCGGTTTAGAAATATCAAGGTGCTCATCTAGTTCTCGAAGCGTCGGTGCTTCATCAGCACTTGCAATATAATCAAGGATTTGTCGCGCCTTTAAAAGGACTGCCCCATATAATTTATTTTCCATTTTGTTCACTCAATTCATTGAAAATTAACTAAATTCTATCAAACAACATTTTATTGCTTTTCGCAAGACAAACCGGATAATAACTAAAAATGTGACTGGGATCATCTCCACGGCCACATTTTTTAATTAAAATAAAATTTAGCGAACAAGGTAACCGCCATCAACTGGCATAATCGTTCCGTTTACGTAATTAGCAGCGTCACTTGCTAAGAAGACAGCCACGCCCATTAATTCATGAGGCTCAGCCCAGTGACCAGCCGGAATTCGGTCAAGGATCTCCTGGTTCC